>JAGKWN010000188.1 GCA_021151805.1 Cytophagaceae bacterium
CAATAATAAAATTGGGTTTTTCATAATGCAATACGTTGATGTTTAATATAAAAATATGTAATTATTATATTTTTTGTTTAAAATAATTTTGACCAACAGGCAATACACAAGGTTAATTGATTTAAATTGTAAGTGATTTTACTCAATTACTATCATTTGTGTAAAGTGCATTGCCTGTTGATAGGTAGATCAGAACAGTAGAACAGAATAGAAGTAGTCATTTATTGTTCTTACATATAAAATACAAAAAAGTACTAGAAATCATAGCTGCTTAATTTCAAGTTTCGAGGAATATGTTGTAAAAAAACGATATGTAAATTTTTAATTGGCAGATATCAAAAATAGTTTTAGATTCAAACCATAAATGAATTAGAACTATGGAAAATAAGAAAAATGTTGTAGTTGTTGGTGGCGGCTTTGCAGGTGTACAGTTAATTAAAAATTTAGACCAGAAATTATTTAACGTAACGCTGCTGGATAAAATTAACCATCACCAGTTTCAACCCTTATTTTACCAGGTAGCAACCTCGCAGCTTGAGCCATCCAGTATTTCATTTCCCTTTCGCAAGATTTTTCAAAAACATAAAAATGTGCAGTTCCGTTTAGCAGAAGTAAATGGAATTGATACAGCATCGAATAAAGTAAAAACAGATATCGGTGATTTTATATATGACTACCTAGTGATTGCAGCGGGTTGTAAAACTAATTTTTTTGGAAATACAGCCATTGCAGAAAAATCTTTCACACTGAAATCTACCAGTGATTCCATTGCCTTGCGTAATCATGTGCTGATCAATTTTGAAAAGATTATGTATGCAACTGAAGAAGAGAAAGAATCATTATACAACATAGTCATTGTTGGCGGCGGTCCTACAGGCGTGGAGCTTGCTGGGGCATTTGCAGAGATACGGAAAAATATTCTTCCAAAAGATTATCCGGGCATTGATTTTCATCGCTTTAAAATCATTCTGATTGAAGGGAGTCCGAATACATTGAACAGCATGAGTGATCTTGCACACAAAGCGTCCAGAAAGTACCTCCAGGAGATGGGGGTAGAGTTGCATACAGAAATTGTTGTTAAAAACTATGATGGAACAACAATTGAATTAAGCAACGGTGCGACGATCAAATCGGCAAATCTGATCTGGGCGGCTGGCGTTACACCAAATACGTTTGAAGGTCTGGACGCGTCTGTATATGGACCGGGCAAACGTATAAAGGTTGACCGTACAAGTTTAGTGTCAGGTTATACGAATGTTTACGCAATTGGTGATATTTCATATATGGAAACACCGAAGTATCCCAAAGGCCATCCGCAGCTGGCCAATGTGGCGATCAACCAGGCAAAGAATTTAGCTGTAAATCTGAAAGCACTTCAGACTAAAAAAGAATTAAAGGAATTTGAATACAAAGACCTCGGTTCTATGGCAACAATTGGTAAGAACAAAGCAGTCGTTGATTTGCCGTTTATAAAGTTCAAAGGTTTCTTTGCGTGGCTGACATGGATGTTTGTTCACCTGATGTTGATCCTGAGTGTAAAAAATAAACTGATTATCTTTATCAACTGGGCCTGGGCCTATATTACCAAGGATACGTCGCTGCGGTTGATATTGACACAGAAGAATAGTAAACAGTAATCAGTTGGCAGTGGTCAGTATATCTCATGAATATATATGTAAAGCTTTGCGTGTAAAGTGTAGTCGTAGATCATAAAAATCTCCTGTACAAATAGGTAAAGGAGATTTTGTATTCGAATGAAGGCTGAAAGCCTTTCATGCCATAACTTTGTGCATCGCCCCAAGAAATTAAGAGAGCAGTTGTAACAATTACAACTGCTCTCTTTTGCCTTAAGCGTTTAGCATTAAGCATTAAGCCTTAATCTGTTTTCCTACGAGCTCAATAAGATCCGCAGTTCTGTTAGAATAACCAAACTCATTATCGTACCAACCAAACACTTTTACATTATTTTCCTGTACCATGGTAAGCTCACTGTCAAAGATGCTTGATGCCGGATTGCCAACAATATCAACGGAAACCAACGCTTCTTCTGAATACGTTAAATAACCTTTCAGGCTTCCTTCGCTTGCTGCTTTTTTGAAGGCTGCATTTACTTCTTCTTTCGTTACTGTTCTTTTTAAGGTAGCTGTAAAATCAGTGATGGAGCCAACAGGTACAGGTACGCGTAATGAATGTCCATTGAGTTTTCCTTTTACAGAAGGTATCACCAGACCCATGGCTTTTGCTGCTCCTGTGCTGGTTGGTATAATAGAGAGTGCCGCAGAACGCGCACGTCTCAGATCCTTATGCGGCGCATCCTGCAGGCGTTGATCTGAGGTGTAAGCATGTACCGTAGTCATAAAACCGTTTTCAATTCCGAAATTGTCCTCCAATACTTTTACCATAGGCGCCAGGCAATTGGTTGTACACGATGCATTGGAAATTACTGTTTCACTTCCATCCAGTGTATGATCGTTTACACCCAGCACAATTGTTTTCAGATCACCAGTAGCAGGAGCAGAGATGATTACTTTTTTTGCACCTGCAGTGATGTGTGCCTCTGCTTTTTCTTTTTCAGTGAAGAAGCCTGTGGATTCAAGCACTACGTCTACCCCTAAGGCTTTCCAGGGAAGCTCTGCCGGATTTTTTACCGAAAGTACTTTCACCTTCTTTCCATTAATGATCAGGTTTTCTGCATCGTAAGAAACCTCTCCCTCAAATACACCATGCGAAGAATCATATTTGAATAGGTGTGCGAGAGTCTTAGTATCTGTAAGGTCGTTGATGGCAACCACTTCAATATTTTTCTTCTGTAATAATGCCCGGTATGAAATCCTCCCGATTCTACCGAATCCATTGATTGCTACTTTCATATGTTTATTTATTTGATTGATTTGTTAAACTTCTTTTTAGTGCCATGATGTAACCCAAGTGCAAACCTTCATGAAACAAGAGGAACTCTATGGCATCATCGATAGACTTTATGGTTACATCGTATCTTGTCGTGAAAGATTCGTATGATGAAAATTTATTTTTTTGATAATCTTCTTCTAATTGATCAAGTGCTGTAAGTGCTACCTGCCTGATGCGCGTAATTTCTTCTTCTGAAACAGGTGCCTCGGGCTTGGTTTGTGATTTGTATAATTGAATAATCTTTTCATCAACAACAGGTGTGAGTCCTGATCTAAGATAGCATAGGCCCTGCTGGCTGGCAATCAGGTGGCCCAGGTTCCAGATGATGTTGTTGTTGTAACCTGCTGGAATTTCATTCAGTTGTGCCGGGCTCAGGTCTTTCAACAGGCCGAGTAAAAAGATGCGGGTTTTCTTTAGTCGTTCAATTTCTTTTTTCATAGTGGTTATAATCTATATTGTACTAATTGGTACATAATTAATGAAAAAAAACTACCGGATGATCTCCAGTTGTTTTTCGATCAATGGAATCAATACTTTTTTATTCGGATAAATACGAACCGAAATATTTAAACCGTTCCATACAGAGAGCAAATATTTTGCAAGCATTTCAGGTTTATCTTTTGTCTTCAATGTACCGTTCGCCTGGCATTCTTTAATTACTTCTAAAAAGATCTGTTCAAGTTTCAATAACAGATTTGCAGCAACATCTTTAAGTCCGCTTTCTCTGTTTGAAAGCTCAGCAATAGTGTTTCCAAGCAGGCAGCCATTTTTATGCCTCAAAGAGCTGGTGTCCGGTATGCTGTAAAAGAGGGATCTTAAATGATCGATTTTGTTGTCCGCTTCGCGGAACCCTTTTTCAATATTTTCAATTGACAGACGACTGCGTTGCTGCATGGCGCGTTCAAACAGTTCTCTTTTTCCGCCTTTGAATTCCAGGTAAAAACTGCTCTTGCCAATACCCATTGCTTGCAGTAACATTTCAGTGGAAGAAGCCTCGTAGCCATATTTCCAGAAGACAGCTATTGCCTTGTTTATTACTTCTTCCTCGTCAAATATTTTCGGTCTACCGGACATGTCTCTGAGCTGCTTTTAACAAATAACGTAAATTGTACTGATTAGTACAAAATAAAAAACATTATTTTTCTTTAGGCGGAAGTGTTTTTGTT
>JAGKWN010000189.1 GCA_021151805.1 Cytophagaceae bacterium
ATTTTATTTTATGTTGGATTTATAAAATTATTACAATTTATGGGAGCGGGTAAATGAAAGTCTTAAAGCACTTCTTGGGAATTTGTTTTTAATTTTTTTAATGTATCCTTCAATTTCTGAAAAATAAAACCTTCAATAAAGTTCTATTGAAGGTTTTTGTGATGCGTTTATATTTCGATTTTTATTTTTTTGTTGCCCGGGCCAGGTCTTCCGGGGTATCAATGCCAACAGTTTCGATCGTAGTCACCGCTGTGCGTATCGAATAACCGTTCTCTAACCAACGCAACTGCTCAAGCGATTCGGCAAGTTCCAGGGCAGATGGTTTTAAGCCTGTAATTTGTGCAAGGATATCCGGGCGGTAAGCATACATACCTATGTGTTTAAAAAATGTATGATGCTGTAGCCAGTCTTTTTTATCGGTGTATTGACGCAGGTATGGTATTGTCTGTCGGCTGAAGTAAATGGCTTCACCTTTCGTGTTTACAAGAACTTTGGGTGTGTTGGGGTTGAAGAGCGTTTCTTCATCTTCTATTTTCTTGATCAATGTTGCAAGTTCTGCATCCGGAGTTAAAATGCCGGCAAGGGTACGGATTTGTTCAGGCTGAATGAAGGGTTCATCACCCTGCACATTGATAATAAAATCAAAAGACTGATTTAATTTCTGATAAGCTTCAAAGCAGCGATCTGTACCGCTTGGATGTTCAGGTTTGGTCCGGACAACTTTTCCGCCAAAACGTAATACTTCGGCTTCAATCCGGTCGTCATCAGTAGCAACTACCACTTCAGCAATTTCAGGTGTACTTTTAACCTGATCGTATACACATTGAATCATTGTTTTTCCATGGATGTGTACCAATGGTTTTCCTGGGAATCGGGTAGAAGCATAACGCGCCGGGATAATGGCTACGATGGATAAAGAAGTAGACATGATTTACTTGGTAGTATAGTAACGGTTTAATAAAGGCACTGAAAACTTTTTCTTACCTTTGTTCTAAATTTAAGAAATTAAAACTATGTCTCTATACACCCCTTCATTTTCTCAAGCATTTTCAGGTGTAATATGGAAAATTATTGCAGACAGCGCGCATGGGATGGTGTATGTAGAAACCCGTGATGGTGATAAAAGAAAAGTCTTTTTTCATGGAGTAAACCTGCCATCGAAAAAGGTTCAATGGGCAGACTTGTCTGTTCTGGATTCCTGGTGGAGTAGTCTGAAGGCGGCGGACAAAGGTAATGTACTTCTTGTGGGTTTTAACGAACCGGATATGCCCGAACAACGGGGCTTTGCAGTGATAGACGGAAAATCCGGCAAGCTGAAATGGGGTAAGCCAGATGCACAGGTGATGCACACCGAACCAGATTTTATAATCATTTCTAAAGACCAGGATGAAAATACTTATCTCAAGGTTGATTGGAATACTGGAGCTGTATTGAAAGAGGTTTCATTGAAAGAACTTTTTACAAATTTTAACAAGAAAAAAACAGCTGAAGAAACGGCGGTACTTTATCCGTTTCATTTTGATGAAGAAAATTCTTTTTTTATCAAAATCCAGCAATACATAGAAATCCTGACGCATCATAAAGCAATTCGAATGATAGAATATCTGGAGAAAGGCGATAAGGTGTTGATTTCTTATTATATTTACGAAGGTGAAAAATTGACTAACTTTATCCTTGTAGCGGATGAAAATGGTACGGTTTTAGTTCACGATAAACTAAAAGAAGGCTTATCGGGTATTGGAATGGATACTTTCTTCGTTATGAATAATGAATTGGTTGTAGTGAAAAATAATAATGAACTGTGTGCTTATGTTATTAAGTAAAAAAGTAATGAATAGAATTTTTTTAATCTTATGCGTGATCATTTCTACAAGCTTGTATTCTAAAGCTGGTGTGTGTGATTCAATAGGTGTTGAAAGAAAGAACGGTAAACTATTTGTGTTGCACAGAATCGCTGCAGGGGAGACGTTATATTCACTTTCGAGAAAATACAATGTATCAGTTGATGAGATCAAGCAAAATAATCCGGAAGTAGCATCAGGTCTGAAGGTAGGCCAGGTATTGTATGTGCCGAGTAATGCAGTTATGCCGGCTGCTTCGACAACAACAGCTGCTGCAGGTGCGCAAAAGCACACGGTAGCAGCAGGTGAAACATTATACAGCATTGCTACAAAATATTCCATCTCCGTTGATGAATTGAAGAAAGCAAATCCGGGCTTGTCAAACTCAATCAGTGTTGGTCAGCAATTAAATCTTCCTTCTAAAGGAGCTACAACAACAAAACCTGCGACTACAAAACCCGAAAATACTACGAAACCTGCTGTAAGCAAGCAAACGATCGAACATAAAGTTGAATCCGGAGAAACCATGTATTCCATTGCCCGCAAATACAACGTGAGTGTTGAAGATATTAAAAAAGCGAATCCGGGTGTAGGTTCGTTAAAAGTTGGACAAACATTAAAGATCGAAGGTGCTGAAGTCGCGCAGACAGCTGTAACTACAACAACCCCTGTAAAGCCTGCTACAACGACTACTACCACAACAACGACAACTACCACTACTAAACCCGCTGCAACAACCAATCCGGAGGCCGACACCATTCAACTTCAGCAGGATAAAGTGAAGCTGGAAACCATGCAGCAGACTCAAACAACACCAACTAAACCAACAGTACCTGCTTCAGATTTTAAAAAGATCACTGAAAGCGGTTTCGCAGATCTGATGCCGGATAACCAGGATACACCTAAATATCTGGCATATCACAAAACTGCTCCTGTTGGCACCATTATTCAATTGTCGAATGAATCTACAGGTGTGAAAGTTTACGTACGTGTTATCGGTAAATTAACCGATACAGGTACAGACGGAAAAACAATCATCCGTATTTCTAAAAAGGCATACGAACGCCTGGGAGGCACAGGCACACGCTTTTCAGCAACGTTGATGTACATTCCTTAATATTTGAAGCACTAGCTGACATTATATTATAAGCACTGATAAATCCGGATTTTAGTTTGCAATAAAACTGAAATCCGGATTTCCTTTTACAAGCAATCCTATGAATAAATATTCAAGAGATACATTATATCAATTGCTGGAATCCAAGTACAAAGAATACAATACAGACTCTTTTATTGCATTGGATCCCGTTTGCATTCCGCATAGATTTACACATAAACAGGATATTGAGATCATGGGTTTTATTGCGGCAGTATTGGCTTGGGGGCAACGCAAAACCATTATCAATAAATGCACGGAATTGATTGAACGCATGGATGGTGCGCCCTATCAATTCATTACGCAGCATGCCGATACGGATTTGAAACAGCTGGAAGGTTTTGTCCATCGTACATTTAACGATACTGACCTGCTATATTTTATTTTTATATTGAAAGAAATGTATACACAATTTTCTTCGATGGAAGAAGTTTTTATGCTAGGCATGAACAAAAAATCTGAAAATGTTGAAGGCGGATTAATCACATTTAAGAATTATTTTTTCTCCTTCGAGCACCCGGTTCGTACGCTCAAACATATAGCATCTCCAGCAACAAAATCAGCCTGCAAACGACTCAATATGTTTTTACGCTGGATGGTACGAAAAGATAAAAAGGGTGTAGACTTTGGCATCTGGACAAAAATACAGCCCGCGCAGCTGGTATGCCCTTGTGATGTACATGTAGAACGGATTGCCCGTCAGTTGGGGCTTATCACCCGCACACAGGTAGATTGGCAAACGGCAGTTGAACTTACGGAAAACCTGAAAAAGTTTGATCCCAAAGATCCGGTTAAATATGATTTTGCCTTGTTTGGAATGGGCGTAGTGGAAGGAATGATCTAACGTTCGTAAATAATAAAATGCAAATCTCATTCGCCGCGGCGAACAAACAGATGATAATGGTAGTTTTATAAACCTTAAGATTTATCCTGTTTATTCCATAGGTTTGGAATTTGTTTTTTTGTTATTTGGAATTTTTATATAATATAAAAAC
>JAGKWN010000060.1 GCA_021151805.1 Cytophagaceae bacterium
AAGTAGTAGAGATTAAGAAAAACTCCAAACAAAAACAGAATTAAATTTTATACCTACTTAAATTTTAGTATTCATACAGAATTAAATTATGCAAGTACAAAAAAAACAACTATTAATAATTGGATCTGGCACCATGGGCAATGGAATTGCGCACAGTTTTGCTCAATATCAATTTCCTGTACTTTTATTTGATTCAAACAGTTCTTCTTTGCAAAAAGGACTGCAGCAAATTTCAACAAATTTAGAACGACAGATTTCGAAAGGTAGTATTTCGGTTTCTGATAAAGAGACAATCTTAGCAAACATAACCCCTATCCAGGACCTGGAAAAAGCATGTGCTACGTGTGACCTGGTTATTGAAGCCGTTCCGGAAGTGCTTGAAATAAAAAAGGAAGTCTTTCAATCAATAGATAAATATTGTAAACCCGAAACGATTCTGGCAAGCAATACTTCTTCGATTTCAATAACCAAACTGGCAAGCTTTACAAACCGCCCGGATAAAGTTGTTGGCATGCACTTCATGAATCCCGTTCCCATCATGCCTTTGGTAGAGATCATTGCCGGATTAAAAACCAGTGAACGTACGGTTGAAACCATCCAGGCACTTACCCGTGATTTACAGAAAACACCTGTACATACCAATGATTTCCCCGGGTTTATTTCCAACAGGATCTTAATGCCGATGATCAATGAAGCCATTTATAGTTACTATGAAGGTGTTGCAGGAATTGCTGAAATAGATCAGATCATGAAGCTCGGTATGGCGCACCCTATGGGACCATTGCAGCTAGCCGATTACATAGGCCTGGATATTTGCCTGAACATCATGCATGTCTTATATGAAGGTTTTAAGAACCCCAAATATGCCCCTTGCCCGCTTTTAACCAATATGGTTCAAGCTGGCTTCCTTGGAAATAAATCTAAATCAGGATTTTATGATTGGTCGGATCCTAAAAATCTTCAGGTCAACAAACAGCTCCGAAGAAATTTATAAAATATGTTCAAAGAGTTTTTACTTAAGTTTATAAAAATGGGCCAATAATTGCTAATTAAACTCAAAACAGCGTTCTATTATGTTTTGTATTAAGGAATTGTTTTATAAATTAGCTACAATATTGAGTATTCGTTATTACATACCACCCATTATGTCCAAGTTAAGATTATTATTTTTTTTAACTGTTGTTGCACTTTTCCATGTTGATGGATCGGCTCAAACGATTGCCGGCAAAGTGCTATCAAAAGAATGGAAAACAATCGAATACGGATACAAACCGGATAGTATTCAAATAGACAACATCTACTACATCCACGGTGACGGGATGTTTATGTGTTCCAACAAAGGCCTGTATTATTATGTAGACTCCTTGTACAGATTTAAACGGATTGATGTTTCTCCCAATCTTAAAAATTCGCGGGTAAGTGTGGTAATGAAACATTTGGATTATTACTATGTCGGTTTTCGGGATGGTTATGGTTTATTCAGAAGTGAAGACCTAAAGAAATGGGAACCACTGGGTAGTGGTAAGCTGGGTACCAGTAAAATTTTCTACCTGTATAGCATGGATTCTATGCTATTTGTCTGTAACTGGCAAAAAACTATTTATCTTTCTCACAATCTTGGTAAAACATTCAGAGGGATCAGTGTTGGATTTAACGCCTTAGGAAAAAGTTATATCAACAACATTGAAAACTCAGAGGAGTACATGTTTTGCAGCATGCACGGAGACGGCGTGTATTCACTTAATATCAAAAAAGGTGAATCATGGGAATACAACAGCAAAGGTTTACCCGAAAGTAAAAACATCGGCGACCTGGCAGATATAGGTAAAACGCTATTTATTGCTACGGATAATGGAGTCTATCGTTCAGACAACAAAGCATCTTCCTGGAAGCCGTATAATGCAGGTATGGAAGGTAAATTAATTACCCGGTTAATAGCAGAAGGCGGAGTTTTATACGCAGCCACAGATAAGGGGGAATTGTTTTTCTCCGAAGATCTTGCCGTTACATGGAAAAAAATAGCCATTGATTTTATGCAGTCTCCAATCACGGGGATTTGTGCTACAGACAAAGCGATCTTTGTAGCAGTAAACGGTGTAGGCGACAAACCATCTTATGTGTATTACCTGCCCTTCCTGAAAAAGAAATAATTTATTATCTATCCCGATCATCATAAAAAAAATCCCGTCCCGATCCCGATAGTTATCGGGACGGGATTTTTTTTATGATCTTAATTTACCAGGTTATTTTCCTAAATAAGCTCTATACATCCAAACCAGTTTTTCCTGCTCACGGATATAGTCACTCATCAATGCATTTGTACCTTCGTCATCAGCCTTTGCAGAAAGTTCAAGCAAGGCGCGTTGCTTGGTAATAATGATTTTAAAAGCATCCAGAATATATTTAACAGCTTCTTTTCCTTCAGAAACATTCTTTACGGCTTTGATCTCAGAGGCAGCAATATAATCGGTATATGCATGCATGGGTGTATGCCCTAGCGTTAAAACACGTTCAGCAACTTCATCAATTTTAAGAACCAGGTTGTTGTACAGCTCTTCAAATTTCAGATGCAGCTCAAAAAATTTATCTCCGGAAATATTCCAGTGAAAGCCGCGGGTGTTCATGTAGAAAATAGAATAATTAGCTAATAACTCGTTTAGCTTCACTGCCAATTCTTTGGTTAATTTTTCGTCTAACCCGATTGAATTTAACTTGCCCATAATGTCTCAGATGTTTGATTCTTTCTCAAATATATACTTGCCCATTATAATTCCAAACAATCTGAATTGAATTTAAAGTGAGATTCATCATTCGGTGGATATATAAAAAATACAATTAAAAAAATAAAAAAGGGGATGTTTCCATCCCCTTTTTAAAGCATAATAGATGAATTAGATGCTTACGTTGTTCTCACGTAGTGCATCGTTCAATGAAGTTTTCAAATCTGTGCTTGGCTTTCTTTTTCCAATGATCAGTGCACAAGGTACCTGGTATGTACCTGAAGCGAATTCTTTCGGGATAGTACCTGGAATCACTACTGAACGCTCCGGAACAAAACCTTTATATTCAACCGGCTCAGGGCCTGTTACATCAATAATTTTAGAGCTTGCCGTCAACACCACATTTGCACCCAATACCGCTTCTTTACCAACACGCACTCCTTCAACCACAATACATCTGGAGCCTAAAAATGCACCATCACCGATAATTACCGGAGCTGCCTGTACAGGTTCAAGCACACCACCGATTCCTACACCACCGCTCAAGTGAACATCTTTACCAATCTGCGCGCAGCTTCCTACCGTTGCCCAGGTATCAACCATCGTTCCTGAATCTACATACGCACCAATATTAACATAAGAAGGCATCAGGATCGTACCCTTTGCCAGATACGCTCCATAACGTGCAACTGCATGCGGAACCACCCGAACACCCAATGCTTCATAGCCAGTCTTTAATGCCATTTTGTCGTAAAATTCCATCGGACCGCATTCAATCGTTTCCATTTTGCGGATCGGGAAATACATGATTACAGCCTTCTTCACCCAGTCGTTTACTGTCCAGCTTCCATCTTCATTTGGCTGGGCAACTCTCAATCGTCCCTTATCCAATTCTTCGATTACTGTATTAATGGTATTTTGTACTTCCGGGTTGGTAAGCAATGAACGATCTTCCCACGCTTTTTCAATTAATTCTTTCATCTTGATATTTAATACTATAATTTTTTTACTATTTTTAGGAGCATGATCAAACACAAAATACTCCTAGGATCGGTTTTAAAGCCTACTAACGACGCCCGAATGTACGAAAAAATCGGGAAAAGTCTGAGTGTTTTACCAAATACAGAAATCCACATTGCAGGTTACAAAAGCTCTCAGATCAATACAAACAACCAATTCTTTTATCCTATTTTTGAGTCCCGCAGAATGTCTGTTTTACGTTTGGTTGCACCTTTGAATTTTCTCAAAATAGCACTTAAACTAAAACCTGATACAATTATAGTTTCTACGCATGAATTACTGCTAGTTACCTATTTATACAGAATATTATTTGGCTGCAAAATTATATACGATGTACAAGAAAATTACTTTTATAATTTGCTCTACACCGATACCTTTCCACCTTTGATAAAGAACATTTTAGCCTATTGGGTGCGCTTCAAGGAAAAGTTTGTACAGAAGAAGATTGATGGCTATCTCCTGGCCGAAAGAACCTATCAACGGGAGCTGGCCAATCGCATCCATCCGCAGATACTTGTGCTCGAAAATAAATACCAGGGAGCCATTCCGCAGGAATCAAAAATTGTAAGAATCACAGAAGGACAAAAAATCAAACTCTTATATTCCGGCACCATTGCAACCTCATACGGCGTGTTTGAAGCCATCGATCTGATCATTCGCTTGTACCTGTTTGATTACAGATTTGAATTGACTATCATCGGTTATTCTCCGAATTGCAGGGAGCTTACAAAAGTAAAAAACCGCATTGCCCCCTACCCGTTTATTAAACTGATTGGTGGTGATAAACCAGTAGATCATGCTGAAATTTTGTCAGCCATTCATACACACCACATTGGTCTGCTTCCTTACCGTTTTAATGAAAGTACCACCCTACGCGTACCAACCAAACTGTTCGAATATCTGCTGAACCACCTGCCGGTGATTTGTTCACCCAACCTGATCTGGGGAGAATATATTCAGAAATTCAATGCTGGTATCATCATCCCTTTTTCTGATTTACCCAAAGCAACCGACATCAAGAACGCCATTCTGAACACTGATTTTTATACCCAGGGAAATCCGGCTGAACTGATCTGGGAAGAAAGTAAATTACTGGATTGGTATAAAGAGCACTTCCTTACAACCCAACCGGCAGAACAAATTGCTTAATTCCTCAGCTCTTTCAGCATCACTTTTTTATTCTGTATCCTCTCTCCCTTTCTCTTATCTTCTGCTTAAACTTCTATTTACCAATTATTAAAAAAGTCCAATCATATGTTTCGTTAAATAAATTCGTCGAAATATTTTTTTAGAGTCTTCTAAAATATTATTTTTATAAGCGAAAATATTTACAGATGCTTACTTATACAGAAGAAAACTACATCAAAACCATTTATCACCTTTCCGGTGATGAGAACAGAGATGTTAGTACCAATGGTATTTCTGAAGTATTGAAAACAAAACCTGCTTCTGTTACGGATATGCTGAAGAAGCTTTCAGACAAATCCTTCGTCAATTATGTGAAGTACCAGGGTGTAACACTGACTAAAAAAGGTCGGAAAGAAGCGCTTCAGATTATCCGTAAGCATCGCCTATGGGAAGTATTCCTGGTTGATAAACTGAAATTTCATTGGGACGAAGTGCATGAAATTGCCGAACAGCTGGAGCACATACAATCACCTGTGCTTATTACCCGTCTGGATGAATTTCTTGGAAATCCGGCATTTGATCCCCACGGCGACCCGATCCCGGATCAGAAAGGCGAATTCGTACTGCGTAAAAAACACATCCTGTCGGATATGGCCGTTGGCTTTAAAGGTGTTGTTGTAGGTATGCTCGAAACCTCACCTGCATTTCTTCAATACCTGGACCGTTTGAATATTTGTCCGGGTGCAAAGATCTGTATCAAAGAGCGCATCGCTTTTGATGGTTCCCTGGAAATTGTACTGCAGGACGACAAAAAACTGGTAATCTCTTTCGAGGTAGCCAAAAATCTATATGTAACCGAATAATAAAAAGCTTATCCAATATATGAAATACATCTTTTACATCTGTTCGCTCCTGTTTCTTTGCAACTGTTCGGGCAACAGTACTCTTGCTGAAAAAACATCCGGTAAACCTTTAATTGTAACCACAACAGGTATGATTGCTGATGCCGTGCGTAACCTCGTTGGCGACAGCGCAGAAGTAACCGCGCTGATGGGCCCTGGTGTGGACCCACATTTATATAAAGCAACACAGGGCGACCTGGATCGGTTACAGAAGGCAGACATTATTATCTATAATGGCATTCACCTGGAAGGTAAAATGACCGAGATTCTGGAAAAACTGGCAGCAAAGAAAATTGTGATTGCCATGGGCGATGGCCTGTCCAAAAGCAAACTACGTTTGCTGGATAAAGATGCTGGCGTTTATGATCCACACATCTGGTTTGATGTTGCGTTATGGAAAGATGCTGTTGCAGCAATGGCAATTACTCTGTCTTCCAAATACCCACAACTTAAAGGTGTTATACAAACAAACCAAACTGCTTACCTGGCACAGCTCGATAGTCTGCATGCTGAAGTAAGCGCGCAAATGGCTGCCATTCCTGAGAGCCAGCGCGTATTGATCACCGCACATGATGCATTTGGCTATTTCGGCCTGGCCTACCATACCGAAGTAATCGGCTTACAGGGTATTTCAACGGTTTCTGATTTCGGACTGAACAATGTTACCAGTCTTGTAAACCTGATCACCGAACGCAAAATAAAATCGGTATTCACAGAAACATCTGTCTCTGATCAATCCATACGCGCCGTGCTGGATGGCTGTCGCCAGAAAGGTTATACGATCTCCATTGGCGGCTCCTTATACTCCGATGCCATGGGCGAAGCCGGTACACCGGAAGGTACTTATACAGGTATGGTGCGTAAAAATGTACATTCGATTGTTGCGGCATTAAAATAATTTCTGAACTATGATTGAACATGTTGTAAACCCAGTTCTTGAAATACACGACTTAACCGTAAGTTATTCCAAACGGCCGGTCTTATGGAACATTGACCTGACCTTGCCGAAAGGTGTATTGGCGGGCATCATCGGGCCCAATGGTGCTGGTAAATCTACATTGATCAAAACGGCCATGGGTTTAATTCCTAAGGCCAGCGGTTATGTAAAACTATTCGATCAGAATCTGGAAAGCGTACGCAAAAAAGTAAGCTATGTACCACAACGTGAATCGGTCGACTGGGATTTCCCTGCTTCTGCGCTGGATGTAGTACTTATGGGCCGTTACGGTCATGTTGGCATTTTCCGTTCGCTGCGCGAAGCCGATAAAGAAGTTGCTATTGAATGTCTGCGTAAAGTAGGTATGGAAGCATTTGCACACAGACAGATCTCTCAACTTTCCGGCGGGCAGCAGCAACGGGTGTTCCTGGCACGTGCACTGGCGCAGGATGCAGACCTGTATTTCATGGACGAACCCTTTGCAGGTGTAGATGCTTCTACTGAAAAAACCATCATAGCTTTGTTAAAAGAAATGACGGCAAAAGGTAAAACCATTATTGTGGTGCATCACGATTTGAATTCTGCGGATGAATATTTTGATTGGATCCTGTTACTGAATACACGACTCGTTGCCAGCGGACCAACGTCAAAAGTATTTACCAAAGAACTGCTTCAGAAAACCTATGGCGGTAAGCTCAACATCTTATCCAGCGTGGGCGATCTGTTGCATAACGAACAGTTTCCGAACCGCGAATAAAGCCGAAGGCCTAAAGCCTAAAGCTTGCTTGAGTCTACAGTATCATTTAAATATTAAGCATGAAGCATTGTTGCTTTTTGTCTTAAGCATAAAATAACAAACATAGAAGCTTTAGGCTTTAAGCCTTTTGCATTAAGCTTTACAAATGAACGAACTGATCCGTTTCCTCCTGCTCGAAGACCCCAACGTACGTACCGTTGTGATCGGCACCATCCTGCTGAATCTGTCGGCGTCGGTGGTGGGCAGCTTTGCATTCCTGCAGAAGAAAAGTCTTTCGGGCGATGCCGTCGCACATTCTATTCTTCCTGGCATTTGCATGGCATTTATTGCTTTTCAGACTAAATCCCTGTGGGTTTTATTACCCGGCGCATTCATTACCGGCTGGCTTTCCCTTTATCTGGTAGATCTTATTTCCCATCATTCAAAACTGAAACAGGATACTGCAATTGCCGTGGTATTATCTGTCTTCTTTGCCATCGGCATTATTCTGCTCACCTACATTCAGCATACCGGAAGCGGCGCGCAAAGCGGCCTCGACAGCTTCCTGTTCGGAAAAGCAGCAGCTTTACTGGAAGAAGATCTGATCACCTACGGCATCATCAGTATTGTAGTCATTGCCGTTACAGCATTCTTTCTGAAAGAATTTACACTGATCAGTTTTGATACAGCTTATGCAGCAAGCATCGGCGTGCCTGTGCGTAAACTACAGCTGGTCTTAACAACACTAACGGTCATTGCCATTGTTACCGGCATTCAATCTGTAGGTGTAGTATTGATGTCGGCCATGCTGATCACACCGGCCGTTGCCGCTCGCTACTGGACCGATAACCTGAAAAGACTGTTGTTATTAGCAGTGCTGTTTAACAGTCTTGCTGCGCTGGCAGGTGCCTACATCTCCTATCGCTACCCATCCATGCCTACAGGTCCGTGGATTGTGTTAATCATTTCAATCTTTGCGTTTGTATCCATCCTGTTCGCGCCAAAGAAAGGAATCATCTACAGTATGTACCGCACCTTCAAGCATAAGTCTCTTATATTGAAAGAAAACATTTTAAAAGCCTTATATCAATTGGGCGAGCAGGAAAACAGATTCCATGATACGCATTCACTGAACAACTTACTGGCAAAACGTCGGTTGCCGCTATGGCAGGTATATCCTACGCTTTACCGGCTAAGGTTTGAAGGCTATCTGGAGCATAGCACGGCAGGTTGGGCATTGACACCTGAAGGCATCGAACGGGGTAAACGTATTGTACGCCTGCACCGCCTATGGGAAATGTACTTGTCGAAGAATTTATTATTGGCTTCCGACCACGTACACGACGATGCCGAAACCATTGAACATATCTTAACACCGGAACTTGAAGCGCGCCTGGAGAAAAGCCTGAACTTCCCGCAGGAAGATCCGCATGCATCGAAGATACCACGATAGTTACTAGTTGCTAGGTATTAGTTACTAGACAAATAGTAAATATCACTCAAACATTAATGTATCTGGTTTTAAGGTCTAGCGACTGGAAACTAGTAACTAAAAACTAAATCAATGAACGCTCTATACATCATACTTACCGGCATGCTCGTAGCTGTTTCCTGCAGCATCTTAGGTACCTTTCTCGTGCTGCGCAAAATGGCGATGGTTGGCGATGCCATCTCCCATGCGGTATTGCCGGGGATTGTCCTATCTTTCTTCATTACCGGCAGCCGCGATTCCATCTGGATGCTGATTGGTGCAGGCGTGATGGGTATCATCACCACGCTGGTCATTGAATGGCTGCATAAAAAAACAAAACTGCAGGAAGATGCTTCCATCGGTGTTACGTTCACCTTTTTATTCGCGCTTGGTGTACTCATGATCTCTTATTTCGCAAAGAACATCGACCTGGACCAGGAATGTGTGCTGTATGGAGAGATTGCTTATGTCCCCCTGAATACCATTGTAATGGGTTCGCTTGAAATACCAAAAGCGCTTGTATTGCTTGCGATTGTATTGCTGCTGATTACCTGCATCATCTTCTTCTTTTACAAGGAATGGGTCATCACCACCTTCGATGCACCTTATGCAACTTCTATTGGTATGAGTACGGTGTTATGGAATTACCTGCTGATGTCTATGGTATCATTCACAACTGTGGCTTCTTTTGAATCCGTAGGTGCTATACTGGTTGTGGCTTTTCTGGTTGTGCCGGCTTCCGCTGCTTATCTCATCACCGACTCACTGCCCAAAACATTATTCTGGGCGGTAGTATTCGGAATTATCTCTTCTGTTGGCGGATATTATGCTGCCGCTGCACTGGATGTTTCCATTTCGGGTGCCATGGCTGCCGCATCAGGCTTGATCTTTGCCGTTTGCTTCATCCTGCATCTGGTATCCAAACAGATCCGCCGTTCTCCTTCCATTATTCAGCCGGAAGAAGTGTCTGAATAAGATGATTTCGCTTTTTAGCTAGGAACTTTTTATAAAAAGAAATACTTTTACTATATATGAAATCAAAAGTATCTCTATTTATAGCATTCGCTGCTGTTATTGCGTGTGCTGGTTTTGTCTTTCTTCCAGCTGAAAAAGAAAAAACCACCTCAACGGCTGAAGAAGTTAAATGGTTGACCTACGACCAGGCAGTTGCCTTAAGCAAAAAAAATCCCAAGCCAATCTTCATTGATGTATACACCGACTGGTGTGGCTGGTGCAAGCACATGGATAAGAATACGTTCAGCAATCCAAAAATTGCGGCTTACCTGAATAAAAAATTCTATTCGGTAAAACTGAACCCGGAGAAAGCAGATTCGGCACACTACAAAGGCAAAGCCATGACCAATGGTGCGTTGGCAGCACAGATCTTTCATGTAAGCTCATACCCTACTACGGTTTACCTGGAAGCAGACGAAACATTGCTGCAGCCACTACCAGGCTACCAGGCGCCGAATGATTTCAACCGCATCATTCATTACATTGGTGAAAACCAATATAAAACCACTACCTGGGAAGATTATAAAACCAGCTTCACCGAAACTGTTGAATAAACATTGAGTACCGAACCCATCACAAATCATACGGATACTATTGTAGCACTGGCGAGTCCGCAGGGTGTTGGCGCCATTGGCGTGATACGCCTCTCCGGCCCAAAAGCTTTTGAGATCACATCAAAGGTATTTCCTTCTAAAAACATTGCACTGGTACCAACTCATACAGTACATGTAGGCAATATTGAAGATGAAGGACGCGTGCTGGACGAAGTTGTTGTGACGGTATTCAAAGGACCAAAATCTTTTACCAAAGAAGATGTGATTGAAATTTCCTGTCACGGTTCTTCTTTCATCATCAAAGAAATCATTCAGCTCCTACTGCGCAAAGGAGCCCGTCATGCGAAGCCCGGCGAGTTCACCATGCGTGCATTTTTAAACGGCCGATTTGACCTGGCACAGGCAGAAGCTGTAGCCGATCTGATCGCTTCAGATTCCCTGGCATCACACCAGGTTGCCTTGCAGCAGATGCGCGGCGGCTTCTCCGACGAGATCCGCAAGCTGCGCGAACAACTGATCCACTTCGCTTCCATGGTTGAACTGGAACTGGACTTCAGTGAAGAAGATGTAGAGTTTGCAGACCGTACCCAGCTCCGTAAACTGATCAACGAAATCAAACGTGTGATCGACCGTTTGATCCATTCTTTCTCTTTGGGAAATGTGATCAAGAATGGTGTACCAACGGTGATCATTGGCAAGCCCAATGCAGGCAAGTCTACCTTGTTGAATACATTATTGAACGAAGAGAAAGCAATCGTTTCGGAGATTGCAGGTACCACGCGCGATTTCATCGAAGATGAACTGAATGTGGAAGGCATTACTTTCCGTTTTATTGATACTGCCGGTTTGCGCGAAGCAACAGACACCATCGAGGCCATGGGTGTGAAACGCACACGTGAGAAAATGGCGCAGGCCAGTCTGGTCATTTACCTGTTCGATGTAAAGTCTACATCTGAACGTGAACTGATCCGTGACCTGGAAGAGCTGAAAACGCTGCAGGCACCGTATCTGGTGGTCGGCAATAAGGTCGACAAACGTGAAGATGCAGTCATTACAACTTTCCGCAACATCGACGGCATCATTTATATTTCTGCCAAACAGAATATTGGTATTGAAGAACTGAAACAGAATTTACTAGAAATTATTCAATACGATTCTTTCAAACAGAACGATACACTGGTAACCAACATGCGCCACTACGAGAGCTTACGTGAAACACGCAAGGCTTTAGACGAAGTGCTTACAGGCATGGACAGCCAGGTTCCCGGCGACTTATTGGCGCAGGACATCCGCCAATCGTTATTCCACCTGGGTGAGATCACCGGCGATATCTCAACAGATGACTTATTGGATAACATTTTCAGTAAGTTCTGTATCGGAAAGTAAGGTTGTCTGAACCGGGATTAACCTGATTTTTATGATTGATCTGATTTCCCGGCATTCAATCCGAGAAACTCGTGTAATATTATTTCATCTCTTATATAGCGAACAACAAGCACCATGTACAGATTCCTTCTACTCTGTCTCCTTCTTTCAGCATGCAACGCTATGCATGAAACAAAAACAGATTCAATAGATAACGGGCAAATGATACCGCAAGCTTCTCAGGCCAATGCATCTTTCCCGGAATACGCAAAGCTCCAGGGAAAATGGATTTCGGAAGAAGATAAAAATTATTCTTTTGAATTTGAACAGAACATGTTTGTAGAAAGAGCTGGCAGCAAGTCTGATTTTTCAGAATACCTGCTGCTTCGTGACTGCAACAATTCCAAAAACATGCCGGCTGCAACAACAGGCGTATACATAGGATTTCAAATAGGAAGTGCGAATGAAACCTATTGCCAGTATGAAATCATGAGCATTACAGATACAACCTTATCAGTCATGGTTGTAAAGGATGGAAAGATGTTAACACTCCATAAGCAATAACCCTACGGTCACCAGCCTCTCCAGCTGTTCGGGATTTGCAATCCCGAACCCAGATAAAAGAGATTTGTAATCTCTTAAATACAGCTCGCGCAGGCATTTGCCTGTGACTCTTACAAAGCACTGCCCTCATCCAGCACCCCCCCCGGCCTGTGGCTCCGCCGCCGCAGACAGCCAACAGACGATCTACCCACAGCCAAGTAACTGATTACTGCCTACTGACCACTGCCTACTGTCTACTGACCAGCTGTTCGGGATTTGCAATCCCGAACCCAAATAAAAGAGATTTGTAATCTCTTAAATACAGCTCGCGCAAGCATTTGCCTGTGACTCTTACAAAGCACTGCCCTCATCCAGCACACACCCCGGCCTGTGGCTCCGCTCCCCAGCTGTTCGGGATTTGCAATCCCGAACCCAGATAAATGAGATTTGTAATCTCTTAAATACAGCTCGCGCAGGCATTTGCCTGTGACTCTTACAAAGCACTGCCCTCACCCAGCACACACCCCGGCCTGTGGCTCCGCCTCCGCGGACAGACCAACAGCCGACCTAGCCACAGCCAAGTAACTGATTACTGCTTACTGACCACTGCCTACTGATTACTGTCTACTGACTTTAACAATTGTTACAACACCTATATAATATCAACATTAAAGCATCAGGAATAGGTTTATTCATTTTTTTGAAGTAAATTGAATAAGAGCAATTTTACCCTATTTCCAGCTAATCTGCCTGTGGATATACAAATATTATTGATTGATGACGATGAGGATGACAGAGATTTCTTCCAATTCGCTTTAGAAGATATCAGTACAAACATTGGTTATGCCGGTGTTGAATCCGGTGTCGACGCATTCCTGTACCTGGAAAATAATCCCCTGCCCGATTGTATTTTTCTGGACCTGAACATGCCCGGTATGTCGGGCCGTGAATGCCTGGCAAAATTGAAAAGCCGAACAGAGTATCACCAGATTCCGGTGATCATATTTTCAACCTCAAGTGACCCGCACGACAAAAAGGAGACCATGGAAATGGGCGCCGTAGATTTTATCACCAAGCCTTCCAAAACCAGTGACCTGGTAAAGGAGCTTACCAATTTTATTTCCCACCACTTCGAACAAAAAATATAATCCAACATAAATGA
Source organism: Cytophagaceae bacterium (assembly GCA_021151805.1). Lineage (GTDB taxonomy): Bacteria > Bacteroidota > Bacteroidia > Cytophagales > Cytophagaceae > Cytophaga. The sequence continues at coordinate 13,553 of JAGKWN010000060.1, forward strand.
AAAACGAGGCAATTAAAATTTTCCAGAAAAAAAAGCAAAACATTCTGGAAAAGTGGATCACCGCGCAGTTAGAGGTCAATGGCATGAACGATGACCTCATCACCAATGACGATCTGCGCATCCAGTCTGAAGAACTATTGTATACACTGATAGATAATCTTTCGGATTCAAACATCAGCAATCCTGAGGCACATGAGTTCGATCCGGTCGTGGATATTCTTTCATCCATCTCTATTTCACGGGCCAAGCAAGGCTATTCGCCCCGCGAGACCGGTAATTACATCTATAGCCTGAAAGAAACATTATTACAGGTGTTGAGTGAAGAGATCAAGGATCCTGCAACCCTGTACACACAGAGCATGGCCATTAACAAGCTCCTCGACAGCTTCAGTACCAGTACGTTCGAAACCTTTATCAAAGGCCGTGAAGACGTGATCTACCGGCAGACCGATGAGATCACCCAGATCTCCACACCCGTGATCCGTGTGTGGGACGGCATTCTGGCATTACCGATCATCGGCACGCTGGACAGCTCCCGTACGCAGGTAGTAATGGAAAGTCTGCTGCAGGAAATCATTGACACAAGCAGCAGCATCGCGATCCTGGATATCTCCGGCGTACCGGCTGTTGATTCACTGGTTGCACAGCACCTGATCAAGACCGTAAGCGCAACCCGGTTAATGGGCGCGGAATGTATCATCAGCGGTATCCGTCCGGAAATCGCACAGACCGTGGTGCACCTGGGCATTGATCTTTCATCGATCATCACCAAGTCTACACTGGCAAGCGCGCTGAAAACAGCCTTTGACATGATGGCGCTGGAAGTATACAAGAAAAAATCTGTTCGATAAAACCCTCCGGGGAATTAGTTACATACACGGAATATGGAAAAAATACCTATTTTAAGAATGGGTCACTTTCTTCTGGTGACAATACAAGTAGATTTATATGACCAGCTGGCCGAGAATCTGGAGTCGGATCTGGTGAATATGGTAAGTAAAACAAATGCCAAGGGCGTGCTGATTGATATTTCCTCTGTATCCATCATAGATTCATTCATGGGAAGGATTCTGGGAAATATTGCAACCATGTCTAAAATCATGGATGCCGATACCGTTGTGGTAGGCATGCAGCCTGCTGTAGCCATTACACTGGTTGAACTTGGCCTGCCGCTGAAAGGCGTTTATACGGCATTGAATGTAGAAAAAGGAATGGAACTATTACGGTCTAAAATTCTTCTTGAAGAAGAAAATCAACAGGAAGATGATGACGAGGCCGATAATCCTGAGTAGTGACTCGATCAACATCACCCGCGAAACGGATGTGGTGCCGTTCAGGAGCCGCGTCAAAGAGCAGGCGGTAAAGATCGGCATGAGTCTGGTGAACCAGACCAAGCTCATCACCGGGGCGAGTGAACTGGTCAGGAATTTACTGAAGTATGGCAAAGGCGGTACCGTTATGATTGAGATCGTAAGCCGCGGGCGCGAAACCGGCATCCGGCTTACCTTTACAGATAAAGGCCCCGGCATACCCGACATCAGCAAGGCCATGACCGATGGCTTTACAACAGGCAGAAGCATGGGACTTGGTCTGCCCGGCACAAAAAGACTCATGAGTGAATTTGATATAAAATCGGAAGTGGGCGTTGGCACAACCGTGACCGTAATTAAATGGAAAAATGGATAACCTGTTGTTTCGAAGTTACAATATTGAGGAACGAAGTTATGCATCGTTTATTAAAAGAGAGATTCACAATTTAGTACGCCCGCATTTTAACGAACAGCGTACCGGAGAGATAGACATCATCGTGTCTGAAATGATCTCCAACATGATCAAGTATGCCGAACGGGGCGAACTGCTGCACAGGCTCAGTACAGAAAACGGAGAACCTGTTTTTGAAGTGATCTGCCTCGACAACGGCACCGGCATCAAAGACATCGTGCATTCAACCAAAGACGGCATCTCCAGCAGAAGCACACTGGGGCATGGCATCGGATCCATACAGCGCCTGAGCAACTTTGCGCAGATCTATTCGCTGCCCGACTGGGGTACCATTGTGTATTCAAGATGCTATACTTCGGTTGAAACAAACCGCGCTCCGCAGGGAAATACCCTCGCGCGCTGCATCAACATTGCCAAACCCGGAGAGATCGTATGCGGCGACAGCGCTGCCATACGCCAGGTGGGCGATAAAACACTGGTGCTGCTCGGCGACGGACTCGGTCACGGGGAGTTTGCCAAGGAAGCGGTTGACAAGGCCATTGAAACATTCAACAGCACCAACCAGGCCCAACCGGCAGACATCATCCGGGAAATGCACGCGGCAGTGAAAAAAACACGCGGCCTGGTGGCTACCGTAGCCATGCTGGACCACAATACCCGGCAATGGCACATTACCGGAATCGGTAACATCAGCGCGCGTTTACAACGGGGGCTCGAATATAAGAATTACAGCAGCTACAATGGGATCATCGGAATGAATATTCCGGGCCGCATTGAAAACAACCTTTACCAGATGGAAAAATTTCAACAGCTTATTTTATGCTCCGACGGACTCAAGACGCGCTGGGACCTCGTGCAATACCCTTCTATCCTGAAATACGACCCCATGCTGCTGGCGGCAGCGCTCTATAAGGACCATGCCCGCAAAACAGATGACATGACAATCCTGATCGTAAAAGTGTTATGATAGAGATTGTTAAAATTCATCTGGACAATGAAATGGATCTCATCCTCTCACACAAGAGAAGTATGAAGCTGGCCGAACTGTGCGGCTTATCGGTGATCATACAGACCTCTTTCGCGACGGCCGTTTCAGAGATCTCCCGCTGCCTCATCGGCGATGAATTTGTCCGCTCCTCACTAACACTCTGCATCAATACACTTCCCAACAACCGTAAGGAACTTGTTGCCTTGCTCTCTTCGAATGATACCTTCGACAAGCGGCACTCCGAAGCCATCAAGTATGCCCAGCGGCTTACAGAGAATCTTAAAATAGACAGACAGAAAGAACTCACTGAGGTACGGCTTACACAAAAGATCAACTACAGCGGACTGATCAACGATATCCGCATCAAGGCCTTCATCGATTATTTCAAAACAGAATTACCGCTTTCCCCGTACGACGAGCTACGCAAGAAAAACATCCAGCTGCTGGAGGTTTCTGAAAAGCTTAAAGAAAGCGAAACGCAATACAAACTCCTTACCGAAACACTGCCGCTGATGATGTTCACCGCCAATGGCGGGGGCTACCTCACCTATGGCAATAAATGGCTCAAGGATTATTTTTCTTTACTGGAAATACAACCCGGTAAAATTGAATGGACCAGCCTCGTGCACGTAAGTGATAACAAGGCCATCCGCAGTGAATGGGAAAAAGCGCAGGACAGCCAGGCACCCTTCCGCGCGCAGGCTCGGCTGAAACAAAAAAATTCCGAAACCGCTCTCTGGCATCTGATCTCGCTACTGCCCGTTAAAAACGAACTCAACCAGATCATCAGCTGGACGGGCTTTTTCGTGGACATCAATGCGCAGAAGCTCGTAGAAGAAACACTCAAAAACAACGTTGAGCTGAAAAGCATTCAGAAGCAATTGCTCAATTACCAGGGCAGACTGGAAGAAAAAGTATTCGAGCTGAACAAGTCGAACCACGACCTGGAACAGTTTGCCTACATTGCCAGCCACGATCTGCAGGAACCCCTGCGTAAAATAAGAAGCTTCACTGAACTGCTCGAACTGAACTTCGACGACAAAGAACGTTCAAAGAAGTACATGCAGAAGATTGATTCTGCTTCAGAGCGCATGAGCGCGCTGATCCGTGATGTATTGAACTATTCCCGCCTGTCGCAGTCGGCCGCCAACATCTTTAAAGAGACCCATTTGCACAAAGTGCTGGAACACGTAAAGCTCGACATGGAGCTGATCATAGAAGAAAAGCAGGCAAGCATTCAATCAGAAACGCTGCCGGTGATCAACGGCATTGAACAGCAGCTCTACCAGCTGTTTTACAACCTCATCAACAATGCAATCAAGTTCTCTGTTGAAAAACCCGTGCTGAAGATCTCCTGCAGAAAGCTTCCCCTTTCGGAAGTACAGCAGCATGCAGAGCTTACTCCTACCGGAAAATATATTGAACTGGTGTTTACAGACAATGGTATTGGTTTTGAGCAGGCACATGCCAAGCAGATCTTCACCATCTTCAAACGCCTTAACTCAAAAGATAAATACGAAGGTACAGGTATTGGCCTTGCACTCTGCAAAAAGATCGTCGACAACCACCACGGCCTCATCAGCGTCACCAGCCAGCCAGGCGCCGGCACCAGCTTCTTTGTGATATTGCCCGTTGAGTAAGTATACATTTTACCAGCTGTTCGGGATTTGCAATCCCGAACCTCTCGCCCCGGTCTATAGCTCCGCCACAGCCAACAGCAACTCTGTCCATAGCCGAGTAACTGATTACTGTCCACTGATTACTGTTTACTGATTACTGTCCACTGATTACTGACACCACTCACCCTGGTCTGTGGCACACAGACCAGCAGCTGAACTACCCACAACTTCCCACCCTGGTCTATAGCTCCGCCACAGCCAACAGCAACTCTGTCCGCAGCCGAGTAACTGATTACTGTCCACTGATTACAGACAACTGACCACTGTCCACTGACTACTATCCTTCCACCTTTCCCGTTTTTTTACTATCTTATTATAAACACCAACACATTCAACCGCTAACCAGAGTGATTACATGCCAACAATAAAAATAGCAACCTATAACGTTAACGGCGTCAACGGCAGGCTTCCCGTGCTGCTGCGCTGGCTGGAGGAAGCACAGCCCGACATCGTATGCCTGCAGGAACTCAAGGCCCCGCAGGAAAAATTTCCTGAGCAGGCCCTGCTGGATATTGGCTACCACGCCATCTGGCACGGACAGAAAAGCTGGAACGGGGTCGCCATCCTTTCCCGCAGTAAAGATATCCGCGAGCTGCGACGTACTTTACCGGGCGATGACGAAGACACGCATAGCCGCTACATCGAAGCCTTTGTAAACGGCATCGTCATCGGCTGTCTGTACCTGCCCAACGGCAATCCCGCACCGGGGCCGAAATTTGATTACAAGCTCGCCTGGTTCAAGCGCCTTACCGCGCATGCAGCTGATCTGATAGAAGCAGACATGCCCGTGCTGCTCGTAGGCGATTACAACGTCATGCCAACGGAACTGGATGTATACAAACCCGAAAGCTGGACCGAAGATGCGCTGTTCAGGCCGGAAGTGCGTACAGCCTTTATGAAGTTGGTAAAACAAGGCTGGACAGATGCCATCCGCACACTACATCCAGAAGAGCGCATCTATACCTTCTGGGATTATTTCCGCAATGCGTATGGACGCAATGCCGGGCTTCGCATCGATCATTTCCTGCTGAGTCCGGAGCTGGCACCCAAGCTGAAAAAAGCCGGCGTTGACAAGCACGTCCGCGGCTGGGAAAAAAGCAGCGATCATGCCCCCGTATGGATCGAGCTGAAGATTAGTAAATAAGTAGACAGTGGTCAGTAGTCAGTAGACAGTAGACAGTAGACAGTAAACACTCCTGGCGCCAGTCTCTGACTGGTGCCCATCAATCTTCGAGCTGTTCGGGATTTGCAATCCCGAACCCAGATAAAAGAGATTTGTAATCTCCTTACATATCTTCTGACGCCAATCTGCCTCACCTTGGTCTGTGGCACACAGACCAGCAGCAGACCTATCCACAGCCTAGTAACTGACTACCGTCTACTGACAACTGACAACTGCTTACTGCCCACTCCCTTTCTTCTTAGGAACACAATTCGGCACGCGTTTGCCGACTTTCATTTTCATGCCTACCTGCTCATACCCGCTCCAGCAGGGATCAGGCGTTGTACGCTTCGTGGTTTTCTTCGTGGATGTTGCCATAACAGTTTTGTTTGATTCTGCTTTAAGTTAGCAATTCCAACCCCGGCGCCGTTGCAGGCAAAAAAGAATATGTTACAAAGGCTGCATGATACAGCAGCTTATTCTTTGACTCCACCGCGAAACTGACTACTGTGTACTGACAACTAATTTTCATGCAAATTTGAAAACAAAAAATAAGAATGTCTCATATAGAAAGTTGACAGAAAGAAAATATATTAATATCTGTAAAAACAGCTTAAAAAATATTTTTAATAACCCTATTTTTAGAATTGTAGCTCCAAAACAAGGGTTATTAATTAGAACGCTTAGTATATAATAATCTTAAAAACGACCTTTTATTATTGAAATGAAAATTTAGTTTTAAGCTGTGTACAATCAATATCAAATATCTTTTCAATTTCCTCTAATGCCCAATTTCGTCGATCTTTTACGCTTTCTAAATTCCAACTTTCATTATATGATTTGTTTTTAAATTCATTTACTATTTTTTGAGTGATTTGAAACGACGTAATTTTCCCATCCTTATCTTTATACTTTCCCTTACCTTCATAAACACTTATTTTAATATCGAATGGATTATTACTTGCTTCAATATTTTTGGTACCGCTTAATAAAGTTATATTACCAAGCGAATGTAATACTTGATCTCCAACTCTTTTATCGAAATGATTCCATTGACTTATTGAGTGATACTTTTGAGGCAAAATATGTTCCACATGAATATATCCGTCATTAAGATAAATATATTCATGATTTTCTCTGTCAGTTGAATTATATTCTAATATTGTTAAAAGAGGTTTACACCAAGGCATCTGAGCAATATGTTGATCATCTAAATTATTTATAACAAGCTCTTCAATTTTATCGCTTTTGATTTTTTTATCAATTTCATCAGCAATATCTTCTATTTTTGATTTGTCTTTAATCATCTTCACAATATTAAAAGATGTATGCTTAACATGTGATAATGATTTTCCTGCAATCCAATATAAATAATAAAATCTTCTAATTAAATAAAGCAGTTTTTCATAATCGGCATACGAAGTATGTTTTGCAGTCAATACAATAACTTTCCAATATACGCTCCATCTTAAGTACCATAAAGAATACATAATTTTATTAGTTGTATCATGTACTTCAATTTTATATGTTGAAGCAAATTTTTTCAAATCACTGATTATCAAATTAGGATCTTCATCTCTAATATTGTCTTGTAAAACTTCATGTAAAGCTGTTTTGGGCTTATTAGCTAATGTATAATAACCGTATATTGTTAGGAGATCATCTAAATTTATATCTAAATTTTTCATATTCTGTTCCATTTCTCTCCAGTCCGACATAAACTGTTCTTCTTTAATAGTAGCAAGATCATTTTGTGGCCTATACTTCGTATGCAGTTTATCTAACAAAAAGCTTTTAAAAAGATCTGCCGCTGTTAAATCCATTCCTCGATCATTAAGCACTTGAAACATTTTGATAGCAAAATCTCTATTTTTACAGTCAATTCGTATTATGATTACTTGATTGAATAAGTAATTAAGAAAGTCGGCTGCTACACTTTCGCCTAAAGATTTCAGATTATCATTGAGTATAAATGCTGTGTTAATAAACTTATACTTAGGTTCCTCATCAATAGAAGTCTGTTTTTTATTTGGTTTTTTAATATTTTTAGTACTTCCTTCAGTAATTATAAGCTCCTCGAAATCACTTTGATGTTGCCTATGAGTATTAAGCTTTAGCCTATCAGCTTTATTATATTGTTTAATAGCACTATTTATAGTTTCAATATTAACTGCATGAATGCTATTATCACTACTGTTGATATTAGGATAAAGATCACGGATAACACAAAAAAGAATCATTAGTGTTGTTAGCCGCTGCTGCCCATCAACAATATCAACATACGCTGTATTATCATTATCTCTAGGCTTTGCCGTTATTACTGAACCTAAAAAATAGTTTGGTTCAGCACTTTCCCACGCATCTTTTATATCATCCCATAATTTATTCACTTCATCATCTTCCCACTTATATGGTCTTTGATATTGAGGTATTTTATAAAATGAGTCTTTATTTCCATAAAGTTCATTAATAGTAAGACTTTGAGGTTTGAAAGGTTCTTCCATAATATTGTTTTTATTTTTCTATTTATTCTAAAAATTATTATTCATTTCAGTCCATAATAATCTTATTGCACGTGGATGCCCGTGCTGAGGAGTTAGTCTAATTTTATGCCTTGAGTCAATGGAAAAATTATACATTAAACTTTCATTTTTTTGATCCGTAAAATTAACTCTAATAGTTCCAGTAAAATTTCCAGATTGAGCAACGGGTTCTAAATTATCTAAAAATAAAACCGTTCCTTTATCATTTAAAAATTTATTACCACTAAAGACACAATTAAAACTTTCTTCATGAGGATTAAATATTTCAACTTTCCATTTACCGGTAAAAATATCTTCAAGAGTAATTTTATGATTCAATATTTTAAGCTTAAAATCATTAAGTGTTAATTCATTCAATTTTACAAGATCTTTATTTACTTCGCTTATAGTTTTGAAAGAATTGCTATTACGTTCAGCATATTTTTTAATCCATGATTTACTATACATTAATGCTACATCTGCTCCATTGGCAAACCATGGGTATATTAATACCATGAAGATTACACCACAAAAAGGCAAAAATAACAAATTAACCCAACTACATTCCTTTGCTAATAACGTATGTATAAATTCAATTTTAGTTTGATTTTTCAAAGTTTCTTCATCTATAAAAAAAGTTACATATGGTATTTCCCAATTTATAACTAACCAGGACAACATAAAATTACTCAAGATGGGACTTCTAAGTCTATCTTTAATTATTTCTACAAAATCCATATTATTTTTTGTTGGTTGTGACAAAATAGACCTCATACAATATTGTTAAACATGCCACTTTATTCAACATTCTTTATTACTGCATTTATAAACGCTTTTCCAAAATCCGTAAATTGAATATAACACTTTCTTATATCTAACTTCACAGTTGTGTTACCAGAAGCATTGGCATTTTCAACCAATGTTGTTTTATATTCTTCAATAATATCCTTATAATGAGTATTTATTAGATCGTTATATTTTTTATCATCATCTTCATAAAATAATTCTCGTTCAAATGAAATTATCCCTGATCTTTCTAAATTTTCTATATATAAATCTATATTTTCAGGAAAATATAATTTCATAGTTTTTTCAATCGCTGTTAAATTATATGCAGCTTTCAAAAAAACATTTTTAATTCCTTCAGTATATTTTACCCCCTCTTCTAATTGTGCTTTAGATTTAGGACTACTAGTATCATAATGTGCAGGCTTAGGGTATAAAAAAGTTGTTTTTTCTATATAAATATCTATGAATGGAATGCGTTTGTATTCTTTAACAGCTAACAAAAGAATGGCCTCATCTTGTGATAAATTATTGAGAATATTTAAAAAAGCGGGGTGTACTAAATGTTGTGTTTTATTAGTTGAAGCCTTCGTCAATAAATTTATAAAAGCATCTGCTAGCTCTTCTTGGTTTACAACTAATAATTTATCAATTATTGGCAAACCTATTTGGTGAGATACTGCACACAATTCTTTATCATCAATTTTAGAAAGTTTTTCTTCATATTTTTTCAAATTATGACTTAAATATATTCTTGATTTTTCATTTACAAGTTTAATAGGAAGCATAATTAAATTACCAAAATCAAAAACATTTGCTAATGCTTCTCCTGCCTTTTTTAATCCAGGTTGGAATAAGTCTTCATAAACCTTGTCTGTTGGTATTTTTGCTAATACTTTATCTAATTGTTCGTCTGTCATTTTATCAGTTAATATTACTTAGGCCTTTACTTTATTTCTTTCGATTCGAATGTCTTTTTACTTGAAGCTAACACTCTTTCAAACACATTCATAATAGGATGATTATCATTATGAGATTTATAATCCAAAGTATCACTTGGATTATGACTAGTAATTGCAACTAAATTAGCAAGCAATTCTTTCATAAGTATCTGTTCATCTTCGGGATCATAATCAAGATCTTCTATTTGATTCTTATGTCCTCCATATGATTTTGCAAATATTTCTTTAAATGCATATTCTTGTTGGAGTCGCTTATACTGACTTTGTTTTTTACTTGCATATAAAGCAAGCCAAATTGTAGGAATAAAAAATGGGGTTTTGTTTAATAATGAAATAAATGCAGTACTTACAGTAATCTCTTTTATTTCAGAAATTTCAGAAAAATAATACCACCCAAAAAAAAGCATAATAATTAATGTTGAAACAAAAACATATGACCAATTCCTTAAAGGTTTATCATAACTTTTTTTCTGTTCCTCATATGCTTTTGCAAGTCCAACACTCGTTGCTCCTGGTAACAGTCCCTCAATTGATTCAAATAAAGCCTTAAATTTTTTTTCTTGATTTTTATGAAAATCGTCAATGGACTTGATTTTTGAATCGAATTGTTGAGTTAAACCAGATTTAATGATTTTACCATTTTCTTCTTTACCAAATATCGTCTCTGCAAAAGACACAATATCCTTTTTTTTAGATTCGATTTCCGAAAAAGAACTAATCACATTATCCTTGAAGTCTGTTATGATTGTATCATACGATTCTTCTTTCCCATCTCCTTCACAAAGTTTAATATGTAAATCATCGATTTCATCAAATCTAATTGCAGCTTCTTTACTTTTTTTTTCTATAGTGTTTACTAATACATCAATTTTTGTT
>JAGKWN010000061.1 GCA_021151805.1 Cytophagaceae bacterium
AAAGTAATCAGTAATCAGTAATCAGTAATCAGTAATCAGTAATCAGTAATCAGTAATCAGTAATCAGTAATCAGTAATCAGTAATCAGCTTTAATTTATGAAAAACATCTTAAAAACATAAGTTGAAACGGATTAATAATAATTAAACAACATTTGCCCTTCAGACTTTTATTTACGCCATGGTCTTTTTATATTATAGTAAATAGAATCTTGTTTTACGTAATCTCATTATAGTTATTATGTCTATTCTTGTTATCGTTCGGCATGGGCAATCGGAGTGGAACCTTAAAAACCTGTTTACGGGCTGGTCGGATGTTGAACTCACTGTTACCGGTCAACACGAAGCCGAACATGCGGGTATTGTATTGCGCCCGTATCATTTTGATATTGCTTATACTTCCGTACTGAAGAGGGCTATTCACACCTTATCCATCATTCTTGAACAGATGCAGGTGTCTGTTCCTGTAATAGAAAATCAGGCCTTGAATGAACGTAATTATGGAAACTTGCAGGGATTAGATAAAGCGGAAGTCGGAAATAAATATGGTGCACAACAGCTGATGTTATGGCGCCGAAGTTTTACCGAAGTACCGCCTGGTGGCGAGAGTCTGGAGAATACCTACCAGCGGGTTATTCCATATTACCAGCAGGAAATAGAACCTAAATTACGTGCAGGAAAAAATATATTGATTGTCGCGCATGGCAATAGTCTTCGTGCCTTAATGATGTATCTGGAACACATTTCGCCGGAAGATATCGCGCATGTAGATCTTGCTACCGGTGCACCAAGGTTGTATGAATTTTCAAGCAACTTAGAAGTAAATTCAGTATCTTATATAAAGCTGCCTGAAACCCCTTCAGACAGTTCTACGCTTTTATAAATGTTTTAAAGAAATAAATCGAACAGCTATGTTTTCAAAAACAGTTTCGGATCAGCTTGTCACCATGCTGGTACAGGCGGGTATCAAAAGAATTTATGCCGTAACAGGCGACAGTCTGAATTTTGTCAATGATGCCATTCGTAGAAACGGGGATATAGAATGGATACATGTACGGAATGAAGAAACCGGGGCTTTTGCAGCGGGGGCAGAAGCACAGTTAAACGGCATCGCATGCTGTGCGGGGAGTAGCGGTCCGGGGCATGTACATTTACTGAATGGTTTATATGATGCGCATAAGTCCGGCGCGTCTGTTATTGCCATTGCTTCAACTTGTCATTCAACAGAATTCGGTACCGATTCTTTTCAGGAAACCAATACCATTAAATTGTTTGCTGATTGCAGTTGTTACAATCAAGTGGCTGTAACACCTCAGCAATTTCCACGCATGTTCCAGGCTGCAATTCAGCATGCCATTCATAAAAAAGGTGTAGCAGTAGTTGGTTTGCCCGGCGACCTTACAGACATGCCTGCAGTTGAAAGCGTTACTGCCATGCAGGTGTATCGTTCCAATCCGGTGATCAAACCTGCTGGAGAAGAACTACAAGCGCTAGCAGAGATACTACAGGCACACAAAAAAATTACTGTTTTCTGCGGAATTGGAGCTGCAGAAGCGCATGATGAAGTGGTTGAATTATCAAAGATTCTGAATGCACCTGTTGGTTATTCCTTTAAAGGCAAAATGGGTATTCAGCATGACAATCCCAATGAGATCGGAATGACTGGCCTCTTGGGCTTGCCTTCAGCTTTTGAGAGCATGCATGAGTCAGATCTGATTCTTTTGTTGGGCACAGATTTTCCTTATCCGGATTTTATGCCGGTAAAAAATAAAATCATTCAGATTGATATAGCCCCGGAAAGGCTTGGCAGAAGAGCGAAGCTGGACATGGGGTTGTGTGGAAATATCAAAGATACACTTGAGGCATTAATACCTTTACTTACTCAGCAACCGGATGATACTTTCCTGAAGAAACAATTGGAAGGTTATTTGGAAATAAAAGAACATTTACAAAATTATGTGCATGATCCGGGTAAAGTGAACTCCATTCATCCGGAATATGTCGCAGCCCGTATTGATGCACTCTCTGCTGCAGATGCCATTTATACGGTTGATACGGGTATGACTTGCGTGTGGGCCGCACGTTATTTAAATGCCACCGGCAAACGTACATTGTTAGGTTCGTTTAACCACGGCTCCATGGCCAATGCCATGCCGCAGGCTATTGGCGCTGCCTTGGCTTGTCCGGACAGACAAGTGATTGCCCTCTGTGGTGATGGTGGTATCTCCATGATGCTGGGCGATATCATGACCATTGTACAATATAAATTGCCTGTTAAGCTGATTATTTTTAATAACCATAGTTTAGGCATGGTGAAACTCGAAATGGAAGTTGCCGGTTTGCCCGATTGGCAGACAGATATGATTAACCCGGATTTTACAAAGATTGCTGAAGCAATGGGCATGCGTGCCCTTACCGTAGCAGACCCTGCAAATGTGGATGCAGCATTGACAGAAGCTTTTTCATATAACGGACCTATGTTGCTGAACATAATCACAGATGCAGATGCGCTGGCTATGCCACCTAAGATTACGTTTGAACAAATGAAGGGGATGGCTACCTCTATGACAAAGCTGATGTTGAGCGGCAGGATGGATGAGGTTTGGAAAACAATCGAATCCAATAAAAGACATTTGAAAGAATTACTGTAATGAATATGCAGCTTAAAAGATAAAAGCGGTCCTGATCCCGACCCCGATAGCTATCGGGGTCGGGATCAGGACCGCTTCTTATTTTTGATCAGATTGAACTTAAATATTTCAATGCCTTGAGCCCGGGCATAAAAAAGTAAGCGCCGCCTTTTACGTTTACAAAACGTGTGATTCCCTTAACCTGCTTACGCACCGGTAAAGCCTGTTCGGTAAAGGTTGAAGTAGCACCTTCGCCCATAATACCCGGGTAACCGATCATCGGATCAGGATCTTCATATAGACCTGCAAACTTCGGATTGTTGATCCAGGTCTGCTGGATCAGTTCAAACTGACGGCCGATATTGGAATTGAAGCACAGGAAATACAATCCCCTTTCTTTATGATCTTCAGCAGCGTTGATGATATCCTTTGGTTCCATCGATGCAGCAAGGGGAGGACCGTAGGACCTTCCACGACGGAGGATACGGAAGCGTTTCATAAACATCATGGATTTTTCAATGTCCTTTTCTTTATCACCTGTACTGTCGCGCAAAAAGTTATCGCGTGGGTTTGCTCTTCGTATATGCGACCCAATCGGACATTTAAAACCATCATAATCATCTTCGGCATAACCAAAATTGTCGAAGGTTTCTTTTGCCGGATCCGGATGTACCGGACACTTGGTAAGTGGGGATCCGTTGGGCCAGCGACCAAGCATTTTGGATGCAATGTATTCTGCGGTGGTAGGATCCTGCTGCGCTGTTTTTTCTTTCGCTGCCTGATCGGCCATGTTCCAGAACGCTTTTACATTTTGTTCCAGCTGTCGGAATACAAGCATGCTTCCGTTTCTGCCCACATCTTTTAATGCCGGATTATTCTTATCTGCCTGCAAAATATTTTGCGGATCATGTTCAGGACTGACTGTTGGGCTGAACATGTATTTTTCATATTCATTCTGATATCCGAAAAGAAATTCTCCCGGATTGATCAGGTTGGCTTCGTGCTTGCTCTCGTGCCCAACGCCGCGCATGACAGGTTGTGCAATGCCATCACGAAAACCAAAGTGTTCTTTTTCGTTCGGTAGTTTCGTGCTATCTAATTCATATTTTATTTTTATACCGGCAGATGCCAGCGTGGATTTTTGTTCGTTTAGTACTATCTGTAATTTCGTATCATCAGTTGCATATAACATCAGCAACAGATGAATGGATTCAAAATCATAATCGCTGCCACCCCAGTTCCATTTTTCCGGTGCGCTGTCGTCCAGGTCACCTAACATACGACTGCGGTGTTCTGTTACCATGCCTTCAACAAACTCTGGCGGAAAGGTTGTCAATCCTTCCGCAGGTATATTCATTTTAGCAACGCCACTATAAGTAAACGCTAATTGTATAGCAGAATCAATCGTTTGCGTAGATATACCAGCATGTGTAATCGATGGAAGTAAGGAGGTGATCCATTGCTTTGATTTTGCAATGTCGGTAATCTCAAGCAGTAAAAATGATGCTGCTTTCAGCTTGTCGTATCCTTTGATGATGATGCCTTGCACATCATTCAATTCTACAGATTCATTCATAGTTTATAGGTAGTAAAATGTTATAATCTTTTTAGCCAGTCTGAAACAGATTCTTTTGAACTGCCATCAAGTCCTTTCCGGATCTTGGAATTGTTCAGAATATTTTTCATCGTAATGTATGGGTATGTACTATAGAATACCTGCGAAGGATATTGATTATTCCGTACGACTGTTTTGAAGGCCTGCTCATCAAAAGCACCTTCCCATAACAGACGTTTTGTTTTCGGATAATTGGCTGTAGTACCAAACGTAAGGTTCATGGCCATGGCAGAGCGGTCGATGAACTCACTCAGGTAAACCTGCCATGCCCCGTCATAGTTACTCAGAAACATAACATTCTTGCCCTTGTTAAATAAGCTCCAGTTTGCAAAGTGTATGGTCTCAATACCACTCAGCTTTCCTTTGTTTGAACGGTACGTGCCATTCAATGAAAAGATCCACAAACCGATTTTAAGTGTGGTAAGCCTGTACCAATACGGTTTATTTATACTACCGTAGATGGTAAGCTGATTCATGAATACACGGTCTTCTTTATTCAGCAGGTCTGTAATGGTTTTTGTCCGCACAATCTGTTTTCTTTTTTTATCATCCCTCTTTTCAAAGATCCTTGAAAGAAGCAGCCACCAGATCGGAATAAAAAAGACAATAAGCACCGGTAACAAAAGCACGATAAGCAATAGCTTGGTCACCAGTTTAAAATAGTATATAAAATTCCAGCCGAAGGAAGGTTGGGCCCGCTGTTTCAGCGCCCATTTCAATGAAGGATCGCTTTGTATGTAATGAATGATTCCTGCTTTGATTTCTTCATCTGTCAAGCCTTCCAATTTGTTGGCGGCCTGGCGTTGATTTAAATAGGTTTGAATAGCATCGCGTACTTTTTGTTCACCAAGGATCTGTTCAACCGTTCCACCTCTGTATGCGGGCCAGAGCAATTGATTTTTGCTCATATGTTTTTTAAAATAATGGATGATAGAAGAATCGGTTGTACCTGTTCCGGAAGGGAAGCCTTTACAATAACTGTAGATCATGTTAATACTGTCGCGGCATTTATCAAGCAGTTCCATTAAATGTTCTTCTTCGCTGCCATCGTAATACGCCGCATAAACGAGACTGCTGGGAAATGCATTTCCGGATACATCCTTTAAACCTTCAATGATGAACCAGCGACAAAAATGCAGGCCTTTCATCCCGGCAAAATCAATCACAGGCGTAGTGTTAATATTGTCGCCAATGTGATTAAGCAGAATGTAGAGTTCCTGGATATCCCTGGCCGGATCAATCTCTGTAATTACAGTTATACCGCCCTGGCCGATATATCTTTCATTGTTTTTCATTAGTAAAATAGGTTGAGTAAAAAGTTGGTATGAATAAGTTAATTGAAGAATTCCATGGAGGTTGGTTCGTGTTCGTGCTTACCGTTAAGCTTGTGCCTGAAATCAGACAAGGCGATGTATACAGCCTTGCGCGCTCTGTTTACCCCGCCAATAGGTTGATGAGCTTTTGTACAATGCCATGGTGTAAAGGAAAGTTTTTCAGCATAATTTTCCTGGGCAGGAGAATTGAAGTGCTGTTTGGGAATGCGTATGGTGGCAACTTTAACGTAAGGCGAAGTCCATGCAACGGTAGGATCTTCAATCGGCATGGTGCTGGGATCTTCCTGAAATTGTACCATGAAATCAAAGCAATAATCGGAGTGGGAGAGATCACTGATTAATCGTTTCTTTAAAAAGTTCTTCGTGGGTTTTACCGGCATTGAACTGGCTTGGTTGTCTTGCGGGATCGCTGCATATTTTACAGCTTTTGTTTCATCGTTGCCAAACCGGTAAGGTGTTGTGCTGAAGAATTCTGTTTCAAGCAGGTTGCTGCATTTGGATATTTGTTTGATGGAGCGGATAACAACTGAAAGATGTGTAAGTGCATACCACAAAAGCTTTAAGCCGCCGCCCATTAATGCAGATAATGATTTTTGAAAATCATGTACTGAACGTGTTTGTAATGTCTTGCTTGTTACAAGCAGGAAGTCGTGTGTAACATCGTTACGATGAGCATTGAGCAATTTTTCACCGGGTACACCAATAAGCTTAATGGCCATGCCCCGCATATCTTTTTTGATATCTGAAGCGGGTTTCTTCTTCGCATTGGAAAACCTCACCCAGCATGGGTATTCAGCCCCTTTTTGAAAAATGCCTTGTTGGTATTTGGCCTCCAGATCATCCGGCACTTTAAACACAGCTTTAACAAGTCCGTGCATTTTGGGATGAAACATTCTTTTTACCTGTCCCGTTGGATAATATTTCGGTAACTGTTTTTTGAATGCCTGTATTATTTTTTCAATGTAAATATCTTCATTGGGTTCTATGTATTCCTGACCGGGAGCATAGGCTTGTTGTTTTTCCATATAATAGCTGTAAAAAGTACTTAAAAAACGATTATGTAAAATACAAATTAGTATTCAATCGCAAAAGTATTCACTGCAACAAACAATAAATTTAAAGAACCGGGAAGAAATAGACATTATCTTTTTAACTTTGGTTAATAGGTATTACGGTATTTTTTGATGAAAGAAATCAATAAGAATCAACTCGAAAAAAAGATCAGGGCACTGATCATAGCCTTTATTATTGGCTTGGTGTTAAGCGGTGTTACGGCTTTTCCTATTGAAAGCCAGTTGGAAATTGCCGTCGCACATAAGTCGATGTTACCATGGTTTGTAAGGGGCTGGCTCGTTCAGGTATATGAGGCTGTTAAAGCAACGAATGCCATCTATCCGTTTATCAGTTATGGAACCGATTGGCTGGCATTTGCGCATCTGGTCATTGCTGTTGCCTTTATTGGGCCATTAAGAGATCCCGTACGGAATATCTGGGTGATTCAGTTTGGCATGATCGCATGTGTAATGATATTTCCCTTAGCGCTTATTGCAGGTCCCATCCGGGAGATTCCATTTTACTGGCAAGTGATTGACTGCTCCTTTGGTGTGTTTGGTTTTATCTTGTTGTATTGGTGTTACAGATGTATCCGACAGCTGGAGGCAATGCATTGATTTTTTTTATTTAATTTTCTTGTTGTATTAAGTGTTCAGGTTTATTAGCTATTCTGAACATAAGTCTTTCATAACGATTATTTAAGACGAAGAATTTCCTCTGTCAAAATCATGAAATACCAATTTCTTTCGCTAAATTAAATAGAGCGCAAAGTATAATCAGCACTTTATTTAAATGTATTTTATATGACAGAGCAAGTTCAACCTTTTCGTCTTTTACATAATCTTTTAATTGGTGTGATCATCGTAGCAGCGATGATCTTTACAAAAGCCTGGCTCATACCTGTATCATGGGGATTTCTATTTGCCTGCTTTTTATATCCGCTGTGCAGCTTTCTTGAAAAGAAAGGACTGAACCGAACAGCAGTTTCAATGACAGTAACCTTATGCTTTTGTATTGTGATGGTATTTGTCATGTATTTTTTGATAACATCTGCTTTTCATATCATTCAGAATAATGATAATGTATTGAACAAAATTAAAGAAGGGTTTGAATCAGCTGTATTATATATTCAATCTAAAACGGGTATAGAATTTTATCATCCGGAAAATCTAAAAGAAAACATATCAAATACCTTCAGTAGCGGTATTGGAATCTTAACTACGCAGCTGAGTACAGTAGGGGCGAATCTGCTGACGATTGCACTTACACCGGTATTTCTGTTTTTTCTATTGAATGCACGGGGGCTCGTAAAAGATTTTTTTCTGAATAATTATTCAGGTAACAGTCTGGAAACAATTCAGAATTTTATTCAGAAAGCGCATACATCTGTTAAAAATTATTTATGGGGAACATTGATACTTACTGTCGTAACGGCCATCATGACATACATTATACTGATATTATTCGGTATTAAATCTGCGATTTTCTTTAGCGTATTCCTTGCCATATTAAATATTATTCCATACCTCGGAAACCTGATTGCTTATATCGGAATCCTATCTTTTGTCTGGATCACCAAAGATTCAGGATCGACAGTTATTTATGTTACCATCTGTTTATATTTCTCCAATATGATCCAGGAAAATATTCTGCGGCCCAAATTGATTGGTGATAAGATGGAAATTAATCCGTTCATGATACTTTCTGCAGTCATGTTGGGTGCTATTATCTGGGGCGTATCTGGTATGGTTCTTTTCGTCCCTTTTCTAGGTATAGTGAAGGCATTGGTTGAAAGCAATCCGGAATGGAATAAATATGCCATACTGCTTTCGTCCGGCGAAGGAGACAAGCGAAACCGCATGAAAAATTTTGCCAGCAAAATTTTGAATAAAAAAGAAAAAACTGTCAACAAAAGGATACCAGATGAAAAAAAGAAGGACTGACCATGATGTATGACCAGTCCTGAATAGTGCACCCGACGGGAGTCGAACCCATATCGTCAGAATCGGAATCTGATATACTATCCATTATACTACGGATGCAAATTGGTTTGCAAATCTAGGGTATTATATGTGGGAACGCAAGGTCTTTTATAAGTTTCTAGGTATTAGTTGCCAGTTACTAGAGAGTTGTCTAGCGTCTGGCAACTAGTATCTGGCAACTAATTTCGAAACGTTACCAGCGTTACGCCATCACCCCAGCCGCCTTCTTCGTTTTCCAGCTTTTCAACTTCCTTGTATTTCTTTAGAAAAGAACGTACCGTATCGCGTAAAACGCCATTGCCGCGTCCATGCACAATTTTAGCCTTGGTAGCACCGATTAAAATGGCATCATCCGCCCAGGTTGTGAGTAGGGGAATAAGCTCATCACGCATTTTTCCGCGTACATCCAGCTCAAACTGGAACGTTTGCATTTTAGCTTTTGTATCCACGCCTTCATAAGAAGTTTCTTCAACTTCATCTTCTTCCCATTCATCATCTCCGGCAGGACTCAGCTGTTCCAGTTTTACCTTCATCTTGAGTATACCCATAGCAACTTCTGCATTGTTGCCTTTTATTGCTATGATTTCGCCTACACCTTCGTAGCCTTCTATGTGTACATGGTCTCCAATCTTCATGCTGATTTATGTTTGTCGTTGAAGTATCAAAATACAAAAAAAAGCATAATGCTAAAAGCTTAAAGCCAAAGGCACGAGACGATAATAGCATTATGCATTAAGCTTTTCGCTTTAAGCAATAATAAAAAAGCCTCCGCAGTTTAAACTACAGAGGCTTTCAATGAGAGAAACAACCTAACTATTAAGCAAGTGCTTCCGTTACTAATTTCGCAGCATCTTTCAGGATAACCGCAGAACGAACTTTCAAGCCAGATTCGTTAATAATTTTAGCACCTTCTTCCGCATTTGTTCCTTGTAAACGAACAATGATTGGAATGTTGATGTTACCGATATTTTTGTAAGCTTCAACCACACCATTGGCAACACGGTCGCAACGAACGATGCCACCAAATACGTTGATTAGAATAGCTTTTACATTTGGATCTTTTAAAATGATACGGAAGCCTGCTTCAACAGTCTTCGCGTTTGCACCACCTCCAACGTCAAGGAAGTTAGCAGGCTCGCCACCAGCTAATTTAATAACGTCCATCGTAGCCATTGCAAGACCAGCGCCGTTTACCATACAACCAACGTTACCGTCAAGTTTTACATAGTTTAAGTGGCTCTCTGCAGCTTCTACTTCCAATGGATCTTCTTCAGTAACATCACGGTAAGCAGCTAAATCCGGGTGACGGTATAAAGCGTTATCATCAATAGAAATTTTAGCATCAACGGCTAAGATTTCGTCTTTAGAAGTTTTCAAAACCGGGTTGATTTCGATCATGGCAGCATCAGAAGCTTTGTATGCTGCATACAAACGCGTTACAAACGTTACCATTTCTTTAAATGCAGTTCCTGAAAGGTTCAGGCCAAATGCAATTTTACGAGCCTGGAAACCTTGAAGACCTACTGCCGGATCAACAAATTCTTTTGTGATCAAGTGTGGCGTGCTGTGCGCAACTTCTTCAATGTCCATACCGCCTTCAGTAGAAGCGATGATTACATCTTGGCCAGTACCACGGTCAAGCAGCATGGATAGATATAATTCTTTTGGCTCTGAAGCGCCTTTCTGATATACATCAGCTGCTACCAGTAAACGGCTAACCACTTTGCCTGACGGACCCGTCTGGATTGTAACAAGCGTGTTACCCAACATCTGTACAGCTTTTTCTTTTACTTCGTCATAAGACTTGGCAATCATTACCCCACGGTGCTCAGTTCCAACAAATTTACCCTTTCCACGTCCACCAGCATGAATCTGCGCTTTAACAACGAAGATCTCCGTTCCAGTCTGTTCTTTTAATTTTTTTGCTGCTTCTACTGCAGACTCAGGCGAATCGGCATAGATACCTTCTCCAATCTTAACGTTGTATTTCTTAAGAATTTCCTTCGCTTGATACTCGTGAATATTCATACTTCAGTGAGATATAAAATTGTTTATGTTATAATTTTTTGATCAAAGGGTCAATCACACGAATCTACTCGTTTTAGCCCTTAAATTCAAATCCAATACCAATTTAAATGGGGCTTGTGGGGAAATGTCTTCCTGTAATTTGAAATTGGCACTGTAAATACCTGTTTTTAAGTATCTTTTAGATAAAGTGGTATGTTTTCCCGGGAAAATAAATGCTTGTAATTAGGTGATTGTCTCATCGAATCCGGTAATGCTCTGTTCGGATTACAGGATTCAGAAATTACTATTTAATATTTAATAAGTAAAAAGAAGTAACTTAGAACGATGTGCTCATTCAGCACTACTGTTGGAACCGAAGCTACCCATTGACCGAACGATCATTATTCATGCAACAATATCACACACTAAAAGAACAGTACACAACAGAATTAGAAGCATTGAAACAGGTTCATACCCGGATTAGTATGTTGAGGCTTCTGCTGGTTTTGGTAGCGTTGCTGTGCTTCTATTTTTTCATTACTTCAGAAGATGTTGTTGCTTTAATAGCTGGCTTAATTGCTGCTGTTGCATTTCCTTTTGTATTGCAATGGCACAGGCAAAAATCAGAACAGATTTTATTTAAACAGACCTTGGTTGAAATCAATACGAATGAAATTAACTTTTTAGAACACCGCGAACTGCCTTTTGAAGATGGAAACGAATATCATGATGTGGCGCATCCGTATGCATTTGACCTGGATATCTTTGGCAAGAAAAGTTTATTTCAATACCTGAACAGAACAGCCACACACATAGGTAAATCTTATCTGGCGGGCTCTCTGCAAAGTATATTGCCCAATGAACTGATTGAAAAGAAACAAGCTGCGATAAAAGAATTAACAGCAAAGAATACCTGGCGGCAGGAAATTCTGGCGCATGCAAAAATAGCCAACGATAGTAAGAGCATTTATACGAATATTGTAGACTGGTCTTTAGGTCCGAAAAAGAATGTTCCTCTTTATTTAAGGATATTGTCATTTGTATCACCCGTAATTTTGTTTACACTACTTATTGCATCTTTATTCGATAACTCCGGCTGGTGTCTGAAGGCGGCAGAAGGGCTTTTCCTTATACACTTAATGCTGATTGGTTCACAATTGAAAACGATCAGAAAGGAAATTGTTGAGACAGATAAAATCGAATCTCTGATGCATCAATATAGCTTGATTTTAAAGCATATCGAACAGGAAAACTTTCAATCTGAATATTT
This sequence comes from Cytophagaceae bacterium, assembly GCA_021151805.1. Lineage (GTDB taxonomy): Bacteria > Bacteroidota > Bacteroidia > Cytophagales > Cytophagaceae > Cytophaga. The sequence goes on from JAGKWN010000061.1 coordinate 11,890, forward strand.
GTTAGCATTAAAGGAAAAACTTACGAATAACGGAATTCAAGCAGGGAAGGAACTGGATGTACTGGCAGGACTTTTTGCGCGTGTACAAACGATTCAGAATGCAATAGGCTCAGTCTTTATGAATGGATTTTTTCTGTATCACATTCATAGTTTACATGCCTTGCTGCAATGGAAAACCTTGCATGCGCATAAAGTAGCGAAATGGACAACCGTGATCGGAGAAATAGAAATGCTGAACAGCTATGCAAATTTTGCCTTCAACAATCCTGAATTTACTTATCCTTTACTCAATTCAAGCTATACTATTCAGCTGGAGAATGCAGGGCATCCCTTGATCAATGCGAGCAAAAGAGTTTGTAATACAATTGCTTTTGAGGATGGAAATTTTGTGATACTTACCGGTTCTAATATGTCCGGTAAAAGTACGTTTCTTCGAACACTAGGCGTGAACATGGTTCTGGCAGGTGCAGGTGCGCCTGTATGTGCATCTGTTGCACATATACACCCACTGCCAGTTATTGTATCCATGCGCTTGTCTGATTCATTATCCGACAGCGAATCTTATTTCTTTGCTGAAGTGAAACGTTTGAAACAGTTGGTAAACACTTTGGATCGGCGCAGATGTTTTGTGTTGCTGGATGAGATTTTACGCGGCACCAACTCAGATGATAAGCGTAGTGGTACCATTGAGTTTATTAAAAAGGTTGTTGAAAAACAGGGGATAGGTATTATTGCCACGCATGATCTTGAGGTCTGCAATACGACAGATCAGTATCCCGGCAAGCTTTTCAATAAATGCTTTGAAGTAGAAATTATCAGCGACGAACTAATCTTTGATTACAAACTCCGTGAAGGAATCTGTAAAAATAAAAGCGCCACATTTCTGATGAAAAAGATGGGTGTGATATAAAATATCTAAAAATAAATATGATAAGAAATGTTATTAAAATTGGAGGAATCTTTTTGTTTGCTTCAATGCTAAGTTTGACTTTTAATGGCGAAGAGTATTTTATGAAACTGGATAAAAGACAGTTTAATAAGAGAGAAGTTATTAGTGGTAAAGCTTTTATAAACCCTGATGGTATGAAGGCTATTGTAAAAAAAATGGATCTGGGTTATTCTGCGTTTGATGATGAATATAATGTTGTATCAAATGCAGTTCAATTAAGGATTGCACGTAATGATAAAAATTATTGGGATGGATATGTGTTGGTTAAAGATGCTATAATTGTTAAGAATGATACTGCTTATTTTTCGTTTAAAGTGCCAGAGTCTTTAATAAAGACTGAAAAAGCTCAGAAGTTAGAGCTTAAAGTTAACAGACAGTGGAATGTGCAGGGAAAAGATACCATTTTAGGGATTACAAGACAGTTTGAAGTTGTAGAATAAGGGATTCTAAATTCAATATTCTGTGTCTCTATTATTGATCAATTTCCTTATCTTTAGCTATTGAATAAATAATCGTTATGCAAGAGATTCTTAAGGCCGGGAACGTTCACAAGAAATATGGCAATGTTGAAGTATTAAAAGGTATTGATTTTACGGTTCAACAAGGGGAAGTTGTTTCTATTGTAGGAGCTTCCGGCGCAGGAAAAAGTACGTTGCTGCATATACTGGGAAGCCTAGATCGGGCAGATACTGGCTGGGTGAAGATCAAAGATGAAGAAATCTCTTCCATGAACGATAAGACTTTGTCAGCTTTTCGTAATCAACACATAGGCTTTATTTTTCAATTCCATAATCTATTGCCGGAGTTTACTGCTGTTGAAAACGTGTTGTTGCCGGCCATGATTGGTAAGCGCAATATTAAAGAGGCAGAAGAACGGGCGAAAGAACTTTTGCGTTTTCTTGGTTTATCACACCGCTTTACACACTATCCTAATCAACTGTCAGGTGGCGAGCAACAGCGTGTGGCAGTAGCACGGGCATTGATCAATGATCCGCTGATTGTTTTTGCAGATGAGCCAAGCGGTAATTTAGATACACACAATGCAGAAGAGCTGCATCAGCTGTTTTTTGATCTGCGGAAAACATACAATCAAACATTTGTTATTGTTACACACAACGAAAAGCTTGCAGACCTTTCAGATCGTAAGGTAGTCATGCAGGATGGTGTAATTATCTAAATGAATGGTCGGGTATGAGCGCTTCTATACATGAAATTCTCAAAACCTATTGGGGCCATTCAGTCTTTCGTCCGCTGCAGGAAGACATTATCAATTCTATTTTAGACGGCAACGATACAGTTGCACTACTGCCAACCGGCGGAGGTAAATCCATTTGTTACCAGGTACCGGCAATGGCCCGCGAAGGGCTCGTGTTGGTTGTGAGTCCGCTGATTGCATTGATGAAAGATCAGGTGGAACAATTGCGCAGAAGAGGTATTATAGCCGTTGCCATTCATTCAGGCATGCGCAAATCAGAGATTGATATTGCGCTGGATAATTGTGTGTATGGTTCTGTTAAGTTATTATACGTTTCTCCGGAAAGGTTAAAATCAGATCTATTTAAAGAACGCGTGCAGAAGATGAATATCATCTGCATTGCCATAGATGAGGCGCATTGTATTTCGGAATGGGGGCACGATTTCAGACCAGCGTACAGGGAAATTGTATCCATACGTGCACTGTTGCCTGAAGTGCCGGTGATTGCGTTAACAGCCACCGCCAACGAAATGGTATTGAATGATATCATGGAACAGCTAGCGCTGAACGATCCGCAGCTGTTTACACAAAGCTTCACTCGTAAGAACTTATCGTATTCATGCTTGTATGAAGAAAGCAAAGAGAAACGATTGGTTTCCATGCTGCAGAAAATACCTGGCGTGTGTATTGTGTATGCAAATACACGTGCGCGTGTGGTTCGTATCGCAGAGTTTTTAAATCGTCAGCGGATACCAGCAGAGTTTTATCACGGCGGCCTGGATCATAAGCAGCGCAGCCTCAAACAGGATGCCTTCATGAAAAATACCGTGCGTGTAATGGTTGCAACAAATGCCTTCGGTATGGGTGTTGATAAACCCGATGTTCGCCTGGTTGTGCACATGGATGTACCGGATTCGCTGGAAGGATATTTTCAGGAGGCAGGCCGGGCAGGAAGAGATGGTAATAAGGCCTTCGCTGTATTATTGCATACTCAGAAAGATGAAGATGAATTGCTGGCTAAAATTCCGGTGGCACATCCTTCCCCAGAAACCATACGAAGAATGTACCAGTCGCTGGCCAATTACTATCAATTGGCTGTAGGCAGTGGCTACATGGAAAGCTATCCGTTTGATCTGGATGAATTCTGTAAGAAATATAATCACAACAAGCTGGAAGTTTTCTATTCGCTGAAACGAATGGAACAGCATGGTATTATACAATTGAGCGAAGCATTCTACAATCCACCTAAGTTGAAGGTAATTGTTGATCACGATCAGCTATATGATGCACGGTTAAAAATGCCGAAGCACGATGAATTCATCAAGCAGCTCCTGCGAATGTTTGGAGGTGAAGTGTATACAACCTACCGTGAATTTTCTTTCTCAGCACTGGCAAAGGCTACACTAACACCAGAATCCGAAATAGTCAGCAAGATTAAATTTCTCGCGCAGAATGGTATCATAGATTTTATTGATGCCAGCGATGTGCCACAACTAACTTTCTTATTGCCAAGACAGGATGCTCCCAAACTGCAGTTGGATCTGCAATGGCTGGAAGATCGTAAAGACCATGATCTGGAAAGTGTGGAGAATATGATTGGCTTTTTGCATACAGAAGAATGCCGGGCCAAATACGTGCTCGAGTATTTCGGGGAATATAATTCACAGCCGTGTGGTATCTGCGATAGATGCATTCGCAATAACCGTAATAAAGAATATTACGATCATGCAGCTATGGTCGTGCAGCAGACCCTGCAAACAAAAAATGTTCCAATCGAAGAGTTGGAAAAAGAATTTGTGGGGCTGGATAAAAATATTGTACTGGAAATTATCCGTACGCTGATGGATAAATCAAAAGTGAAGATTGATGATACCGGAAGATATTTCTGGATAAAAAAATGATATGAGATATTTATTCCTCTTTTTAATCGGCATTGTGCTATTCTTTTTAGGTATCATTTTATTAAAAGAATCAGCTGGAATACCCATTAATTACAATAATGCACTTGATAACCGGATTGCTGATCTATGTGCTTTGGTATGAGATAAACCGCTCGGGATATGAAATAAATTTTTTATATGTAAACGTATTTTACTTTATTGGTATTTTGCTGACGTTATCTTTTATAAAAAGATTCCGTTCGTGAAATGTGATTGTTGATCTTTAACCTGATTCATTATGAACATTGTATTCCTTGATGCCCTCACAATGGGCGATATGCCTGAGCTGGAAGGGTTCCATACGTTGGGTTCTTATACACAATATGCTGAAACAAGTCCGGAAGAAAGGCTGGAGCGTTGCTTGCCAGCAGATATCATTATTACAAACAAAGTGAAGATTGACTCAGCATTGATGGAAAAGCTGCCGAAGCTGAAGCTGATCTGCGTGGCTGCAACGGGTACAAACAATATTGATCTTGATAAAGCTGCAGCATTGAATATTATGGTGAAGAATGTAAAAGGATATTCTACAAACAGTGTAGCCCAGCTAACCTTCGGTTTTATTATCGAACTGTTCAACCGCATTACGTTTTACGATACCTATGTGAAAGAAGAGATGTATTCTTCACAAAAGCTCTTCACACATATTGGCCCGGGTTTGGAAGAAATTGCAGGCAAAACCATTGGTATTATTGGCATGGGAGATATAGGTAAAGCGGTAGCTAAGATTGCAACAGCCTTCAATATGAAGGTGCAGTATTATTCAACCAGTGGTAAAAATACTGATGCCGGCTATTCATCTGTGTCATTAGAGGTGCTTTTAAAGACTTCTGACGTAGTTAGTATACATGCATCATTCAATCCTCAAACCAGTCAGCTCATTGGCGCAAAACAGCTGGCTATGATGAAGCCGGAAGCTATCCTGATCAATGTGGGCAGGGGAGGTATTGTTGTTGAAGCTGATTTGGTGGAAGCCTTACAGGAAAAGAAAATTTATGCCGCAGCCTTGGATGTATTTGAACAGGAACCATTGCCACTGCATTCTCCTTTATTACAGCTGCAGGATCATGGTCAGCTCATCCTGACTCCGCACATCGCCTGGGCAAGCAAGCAGGCTCGTATTACGTTGCTGCAAGGCATTCAGAATAATATCAAACAATTTGTTTCGTAGTGTATATGTTTAAAAGTAAAAAACTTGCTCCGACACGAGTTTATTTATGGCGGACATTTATTTCCTTTATCATTTCATTTGCCTTTCTGGCATTGTCATTGGGTTTTGGAATATGGGGATATCATCATTATGCAGGTTTGCCCTTGATTGATTCATTATTGAATGCAAGCATGATCCTGACAGGTATGGGGCCTATTGATCCTATGACAACAGATGCAGCCAAACTTTTTGCTTCCTTTTATTCTATCTATAGTGGTGTGGCATTCTTAACATCGATAGGTGTGTTTATCGCACCTACATTACATCGTTTGCTGCACAAGTTTCATATTGAAGACGAAGGGTAGTTTTTAGTTGCTAGGTTCTAGTTACTAGATTAAAGTACCAAGTTAGAATAGAGGATACTTGATAAATAAAAAGGGATTTAGATACTTACTCTAAATCCCTTTTTATAATTGAAAGCTATTTGCTTTTTTAGTCTAGTAACTAGAACCTAGTACCTAGAAACTATTTCTCCAATGCCGCTACACCTGGAAGTGTTTTGCCTTCGAAGTATTCAAGTAATGCTCCACCACCAGTAGAAACATAAGATACATCGTTACCAAAACCAAGGTTGTTGATCGCTGCAGCAGAGTCACCACCACCAATTAGAGAATAACCACCTTTTTGTGTAGCCTCCTTCACTGCTTTAGCAATAGCGATTGTACCTGTAGCAAAGTTCGCAAATTCAAACACGCCCATTGGTCCGTTCCATAAAACTGTTTTAGAACCAGCAACTACTTCGCTGAATAATTTAACTGTTTCAGGTCCTATATCTAAACCTTCCCAGCCATCAGGTATTTCGCCTGTTTTTACTGTCTGACGGTTTGCATCATTGCTGAAGTCATCCGCAACAACGTTGTCTAAAGGTAAGTATAACTTAACACCTTTTGCTTTTGCTTTTTCAAGCAAAGAAAGTGCAAGGTCTAATTTATCTGGTTCGTTAATTGATTTACCGATTTTACCGCCTAATGCTTTCGTGAATGTATATGACATACCACCACCGATGATCAGGTTGTCTACTTTATCCAGTAAGTTTTCAATAACAAGAATTTTATCTGAGATTTTAGAACCACCCATTACAGCTGTTCTTGGTTTTTCACCACTTGTCAATAATTTATTTGCATTGTCAAGTTCAGCCTGCATTACATAACCGCAAACTTTATCTTTGAAGAACTGTCCAATCACAGCAGTAGAAGCGTGTGCTCTGTGCGCAGTACCAAATGCATCGTTCACCCATACATCTCCTAAAACAGAAAGTTTTTTCGCGAACTCAACATCACCTTTTTCTTCTTCAGGATAGAAACGTAGGTTTTCAAGTAGTAAAACCTGGCCTGGCTTCAATGCTGCTGCTTTTGCTTTTGCATCCGCACCTATGCAGTCGTCGGCAAACAATACTTCCTGGCCAAACATTTTGCTTAGGTAAGGGATAATATGCTTTAAAGAATATTTTTCTTCAGGACCACCTTTGGGTCTGCCTAAATGTGACATCAAAATTGCTGAACCACCATCTTTCAATACTTTAGAAACAGTAGGCAATACTGCTTTTAATCTTGTATCATCTGTAATTTCAAAACTCTTGTTAAGAGGTACGTTAAAATCAACGCGTATCAGGGCTTTTTTACCTGAAAAGTTAAAATTGTCTACTGTTTTCATGGTGGTTTTTTAAAATTATCTCAATTCTGCTCCTAAAATAGTAATACCTTTTAAAATAAAAAAGGCGACAAATTGCCGCCTTTTTGGTACTTATGATTAATGCTTGATAATGAGCTTATTCTCCGTGGAGCCAAGCTTTCTTAGCTGTTAATTCTTCAACAGTTTCAACATTATCTGGATCGTCTACACAACAATCAACCGGGCAAACAGCAGCACATTGAGGTTCTTCATGAAAACCAGTACATTCTGTACACTTATTCGGAACAATATAGTAGAACTCGTTTGATACAGGCTCCATTGGATCTTTAGCATCAATTGAACTGCCATCTTCCATTTGGATTTCTGTTAAACTCGTACCTCCTGCGTAGTTCCATTCAACTCCACCTTCGTATATCGCTGTATTCGGACATTCAGGTTCGCATGCACCACAATTAATGCATTCGTCAGTAATTATTATAGCCATATTCTCTATTCGTAGTAATTGGTTTACAAAATTAGATACAAAATCCTTAGGTTCAAATTATATTTGCATATAATAAACTAACAAAAAAAACAGATGAAAGGTTTATATACAGATTTACAGACGTTTGCTCATCTGCATAACTATTTGCAAAAGATTGATTCAGAAGAATTAAATGATTGGATATACAGGGCAGAGGCAAATAATCCATGGTTTACAGCTGAAAATGTAAAATCTGCCTTAACAGGAATTATTGAACTTTTGGAGCCTCAGCGCCTGGAAATTTTTTTTTCGAATTATAAAATTTCTTCTGAGGCAAAGAAAGTTGGGGTAATTATGGCTGGTAATATTCCGGCAGTTGGTTTCCACGATTTTTTATGCGTACTTCTTTCAGGTAATATTTTATATGCAAAACTAAGTGCAGAAGATAATGTGCTCCTTAAAAAAATAGCACAGATTCTTATTGATTATAACGCTTCTTATCAGGAACGGATTTTTTTTGTGGATCAATTAAAAAACATGGATGCCTACATTGCTACAGGCAGCGATAACACGGCCAAACACTTTGAATATTATTTTCGTAATACCCCGAACATTATTCGTAAAAACAGAACATCTGTGGCCGTTATTCATGGAGATGAAACAACGGAAGAATTGATCGCATTAGGTGAAGATGTATTTCAGTACTTTGGTTTAGGCTGCAGAAATGTATCTCATCTCTATTTACCTGCCGGCTATTCTCCTGTAACCATCCTAAGTGCCTGGGAGGGGCGTTTTAATGAGATGCGCCATCATCATAAGTTTTCGAACAATTATGAATATAATAAAGCTGTTTTATTGATTGATCAGGTGCCGCATTTCGACTCGGGCTATATTTTATTGAAAGAATCCGAATCCATATTTTCCCATATTGCTACATTGACTTATTCATTTTATTCTTCTCAGGAAGAATTGGCGCAACTGTTTGAAAAAAATATTGACCAACTTCAATGCGTGGTAAGCGCCAGACAAAACAAATTGTATAATAGTTTTAGCTTTGGCGAAGCGCAGCATCCGGCCGTCAGTGATTTTGCAGATGGGGTAGATACTATGGCTTTTCTGACAGCATTGTAATAGATCAATAAAGAAAAATCCCCGGCAAGAATTTCTTGCCGGGGATTTTTTTAAGCTTTACTAGCGGATAACATCGACCCAGCCTTTGTGCCTGTCTCCGTTTGGTAGTGTCAGCTCATAATAGTAAACACCATCACTATCTTCATCTGCATCCCATGAATTGTCATAGTTATCGCTGCTGTATACCTGGTTACCCCATCTATTTACAATTTTTAATTCACTGCCAACAGGTAAAGCCATAATTTCAAAACGGTCATTTTTACCATCCTTATTTGGAGTAATCAAATTCGGAATAAAGAACTGAACATGGATAACTATATCGAATGTTGCTACACAGCTATTGGTATCCTGAACATAAATCGTATGATTTCCTTTGTGTAAGTAGCTTAAGTAGATGGAATCTCGAAGTACTGGTGTGTACGTAATGTTGTCTGTACTCCATGCATAACCCGGAGTACCACCGGTAATATGGTGAAGCAATACAGCTCCCGTGTTTTCATAACGATCAGCTTCCTGGGTTTCAATGGTAGCTGTAATAGCTTGCGGTTCTGTGATTGTTATTTTTAAAGCCGACAATGTATCATAAAGAGCAGTTGTTTTGTTGTACACATAGAAACTGTCAATGTCATATGTACAAGCCTGGTCTGTGATCTGTAATGTGTAAGAACCGGCTTTTAAGTTTGAATAAACAGTTGTTGATCCTACTTCAATACCATTGAAGTTATACTGGAATAAAGGAACACCACCAGATAAAGAGTCGATCACAACAAAGCCATTTCCTCCGCTGTTACACGTCGGCTGCTCAATTCTGATATAAGGTACTGGCGCAGTTTTCGTATCGATTGTTGCATCTTTTGTATAAGAACATTGATTATCACTTACACGCAAATGGTAAATACCTGCACCAAGATTAGTGAATAAAGAGGTGGTCACATACGTTTGTCCATCATTAATACTGTACTTATAAGGAGGTGTTCCACCGGTAACATTCGTTATTTCTATGCTTCCATCTGGTTTATTACAAGATGATGGAGTTGGTATAGCGGTATATATGATCGGTTCTGGTTCATTAACTGTAAACAGATAATTGATTGAACAACCCAGGTTGTCAGTAATAAGCATTGAATGCTGACCAGATGCTAGTCCGGTAAAGATAGACGTAGAATTGATTGTGCCATTAAGCGTATAGGTATAAGGGCTGGCGCCACCCGTTACATTGGATAGTTTAACCGAACCATTGATGTCTCCCGGACATTTATTGTCAACGATTGTTGGTACAATGGCTGCAGTATCAATGCCTGCAGGTTGTGTTAAAGTGGCATTTGTGGTTGCAGTACAACCTTTGGCATCAGTAACGGTTATAGTGTAACTGCCAGCTTTTAATGATGTAAATGAACTGTCGGTCTGTGAAGTTCCTGGTGGGGTAATGGTAAACAGGTAGGTGCCATTTCCGCCATTTGTTGTTACTGTAATAGAACCATTATTACCACCGGCACATGGATTTACATCAACAGTACTTTTAACAGCAAGTGTTAAAGGTAATGGTTCTGTTAATACGGCAGTATAACTTGAATTACACGCAGAGCCGTCGTCGATGACTACTGTATGTGTTCCTGCAGCAAGATTAGGAAATACAGGTGATGTCTGGAATGGACCTCCATTAATTGAATATGTATAGCCAGAAGTATTTCCGACAGCTGTAACAGTTATTTCTCCATCACTATCTCCATTGCAGGAAACAGGTTTTGAAGTTGTAACTGTTGCATTAATTTTTGAAGTAGCAATGGACACATCCATTGTATTGCTTAAACAGCTATTAATATCTTTTAAAACTACATGAACAACTGTATCTGCAAGAATGCTTGTTATAATGAAATTAGAAGCTGACTGGAATGTTAAACCCCCATCAAATGAATATCCGGAAGCTGCAGGTGTATAAGTAGCATCAAATGTCGCCGTTATGGTAGAACTTTGTCCAGAGCAAACGGTTGGAGGAGCAGCCATTGCTGTACCTGTAACTGGAGGCGTGTTGGTAATATTAATAGTTAAAGAATCTTTACAGCCTTTACTATCTGTTACAATTACTTTATAAGTACCTGCCGAAAGGTTTAATAAATCCTGATTTGTACTTCCATCATTCCATAAGTATGTATATGGTGCAACACCGCCCGCTACTGAAACATCAATAGAACCAGAAAGAGGGTTTGTACAATTTACGGTTGTATTGGTAGAGGTTATAGTTATTGGCACTGCACTATTCACCGTTCCATTAACAGTAGCTGTACACCCTTTGGTATCGGTAACAGTTATGGTATAATTATTAGCTGTTAAATTTGTAAATAAACTATCGGTTTGAGATAGGCCGGAAGGATTTATAGTAAATGTTCTGCCGGCATTTCCTCCATTCGCAGTTACAGCAATTGAACCATTATTATTTGATATACAGGTGTTAACATCTGTAATAGTTTTAATGCCGATCGTTAGTAAAGCAGGCTCTGTTAAAGTTGCTGTATAGCTGGCGTTGCAAGTACCTCCATCGTTCACAACAACCGTATAAGAACCGGCAACTAAATTAGGAAATACATTTGATGACTGGAATGCCAAACCATTTATTGAATATTTAAATCCTGAAGGATTTCCTGGTATTGCCATTGTTAATTCTCCATTACTATCGCCAAAACAATTAAGAGGCTTTGTTACTGATAAAACACCGCCAGCAATTTTGTTTGTTTGAATAGATACTGGAATCGGGCCGCTCAAACAGCCATTAATATCTTTTATTACAACACTAATAGTTGTATCTGCAGTTATTGTGCTAACAGCGAAAGTGGATGAGGACTGGAATGTTGTTCCTCCATTAAATGAATAAGCATTTGTTGCAGGTATATAAGCGGCATCAATAGATGCTGTTATGGTAGTTCCTTGTCCTGAACAAATTGTAGCTGGTGCAGCAGACGCAGTTCCTGAAATGGATGGTCCGGGTGCAATGGTAAACGAAATAGGGGTAGGCGTTGAACAACCCTTACTATCCGTAATGGTTACTGAATAATCTCCTGCAACAACGTTTGTCAAATCTTTTGTAATAGCACCGTTAGACCATAGATAAGTGTAAGCAGGTGTGCCTCCGGTAGGTGTCCCAAGCGCAATAGATCCAGATGCAGAACCGTTACAGGAAGGACTTGTAGAAGTTCCTGTTGCAGTAATTGTTGTGGATGGTTCAGTTACATTAAATGGTCCGAATGTTTTTGAACATCCACTGTTATCTGAAATAACTACAGAATAACTTCCTGCAGCAATTGCCGGATTGTTCTGTGTTGTCACTCCATTCGACCAGGCGTATGTGTATGGAGCTGTTCCACCCGTAGGGGCAGAAAGTATAATAGAGCCATTGGATGCTCCGTTGCAGCTAACGTTTGTAATCGTTTCAACGGTAGTTACTGCTGTTGGCTCTGTAATGGTAAAAGGTAAAATCAATGTACATCCGGATGCATCAGTGATTGTCACAGAATACGTACCTGCAGGCAGAGAGGGATTGTTTTGAGATGTTTTTCCATCAGACCATAAGTAAGTGTAGGGACCGACACCACCTGTTGGTGTCGAAATGTTTATAGCACCGGTTGTTGTTCCATTACAAACTACATTTGTAACTGCTCCAATACTCGATATCGCTGTAGGTTGAGTTACGTTAAATGCGGGCAATGTAGTTGAGCACCCGGCCGCATCTTTAATAGTTAGCGTATAAGTACCCGCAGTTAATCCTGTAACATCTTTTGTGGTAGCTCCGTTGCTCCATGCATAGGTATATGGAAAT
>JAGKWN010000190.1 GCA_021151805.1 Cytophagaceae bacterium
ATATTTAGGAATGAAAATAAATGAACACTTCTTACTTATACTTTTAAGAGCTACCAAATAATTATCATACAAGTAGCCAGAGTCTATGCGTTCAAAATATTCTATTTTTTTAAATTTGTTTATATACCACCATTCTACACTCGCATTATGAATAAAGCTCTTTTTTTCTGTCTCGATCTGCGCAGAAGTCATATTAGAATAAAACTGTTTTTCAAATACATATCCTAACCACGCATATATTTTCTTATCTTTTTCTGATATTCGAAATCCCCTATAACTGTAATCTTCATTTTGATACATCATCAACGTATCCTCTGGTGTATAATTTACAGTATCGGGTGAAACAGTATAAAGGGGCTGTAAAATAAAAAAATGAAAAATAGTTGTATCTCCATTTTTAAAAGAATTGAAATGATTTGCCTTATCATCTGTTGCCCCATGATATTTTTCAATTTTATAAAATGTATGCAGATGTTTTGTATCCAGCTCTGATATATCCTGAAAGGAATATAATTTCAAATCTGCATTTTGATTTTGTGCCTGAACTGAAACTGCAAGAATAATAAACGACACAATCGTTTGTACGATTAATTTCAATAATCTCATAAAGCAAAATAAGAATAAGAGCAACCTACAACTTCAAACACAAAGCCTTAAACAAGCCGCCATCAGAGATGGTACAGCCAGCCTGGATCATATCAAACAATTCCAGTTCACGGGCTTTAGAATAAGGTTTCGAAGTAGTACGAACAATTAATTTGTCCGGTGGATTAACAGTTGCATCCTGTATAAAAGCGCTATCTAAAAAATTTATAGATGCTTCTTCATCTTCAGACTCCATGGCTACCAGCACCAGCTTATCCTGCAGACACTGAAATGCATGTACAAAATTTTCGGCACGGTATTCCAGGTAATTTACTTTACGCAGAATCCCTTCAAATACCACATCGCTGAATAATTCAATAAGCCGTTCAGCATCCTCTTTATCATTCTCTTTTATCTTTACCCAATCATCAGCCGTAATCCCGTTCAACACAAGGTATTCAACAAATTCTTTTTCAAGTTCTGTAAGTTCATCCAGGGTTAACAAACGGTATTTGGGCATATATCGAGAAGTAATTATGAATACGTAATGAGATAAAGCTATTGAGATTATAAACCGCTGGCAAGCACATCGCAGATATGCATGGTCTTAATCGGAAGATTTTTATGTTTTATATAACCTTCCAGGTGCATCAGGCATGACACATCCGTTGAAACAATAATAGAAGCACCGGTTTCAAGTGCGTTTGTAACTTTCTGTTCAGCCATTCCTACCGAAATAGGCTCGAATTTTACGGCAAAGGTTCCACCAAATCCACAACAGGTTTCATTATCCTTTAATTCAACCAGCTCAAGGCCTTTCACACTAGTCAATAAAGCACGCGGACCTTCCTTAATCTTACACTCTCTCAAACCGCTACATGAGTCGTGATAAGTAACTTTCGCATCCAACGCTGCTCCGGGTACAGAAGTAACGCCAAGTACTTTGGTAAGAAATTCTGTAAACTCGTAGGTATTTTGTTTTACACGTTTATAGTCCAATACATAAGAAGTTGAATCAAATAAACGGCTGTAACTGTTGCATACCATACCTACACACGATGCGGAAGGTGAAACAACATAACGATTTGGTGTAGAGAAATCTTTCAGAAATTTAACTGCAACATCTTTTGCTTCGTCAAAGAAACCTGCGTTAAACGCCGGTTGTCCGCAGCACGTTTGATTGGGATTATAATGCACCTCACACCCCAAGCGCTCTAATATCTTCACCATATTAAAGCCGGTTTCAGGATACAATTGATCTACAAAACAAGGAATAAAAATATCAACGATTATTTTTTTAGACTTCATCAATGTGTATGTTAGGTGCAGGCGTGCTGCTAATTATTTCATAAATATTTCTGAGGCTTGCTTTAACGCATCGCGGAAAGCTGGTTGTTGAATGCCTGTTGGAATGGATCGAGTTGCAAGTTCATCCAACAACACTTCTGTATTAATATTACCAACGAGTTCATCTTTAGCCATCGGACAGCCGCCAATGCCCATAATAGTAGAATCAATACGTTTACAGCCGGCATCCAATGCTGCCTGAATTTTCAAGCGGGCTGTTTCTGGTCTGGAATGGAAATGTGCGCCAAATTCAATATGGGGAAATGAAGGCAACAAATCTTTAAATAAACTTTTAATCAGTTCCGGCTCCGAGCTACCAATCGTATCAGACAAAGAGATTGTTGTTATTTCCAGCTGATCCAGCGTTTTAACAAAATCAATAACTGTAGATGGATTGTACGTTTCTCCATAAGGATTACCAAAGCCCATGGATAAATAAACAACCAGATTTTTATTATGACGAATGCATAAATGCTGAATCGCATCTACAGACTTCATTGCCTCGTCAATACTTTTATTGGTATTCTTTTGCTGAAAAGTTTCGGAAAGTGATAACGGGAAACCCAGGTAATCAATTTCCGGATAGGTTAATGCTTGTTCAGCTCCGCGTTCATTTGCAATGATCGACAATAAAGCAGCACGCGGGCCATCCAATTGCAAAAGGTCAAGTACATCCGCTGTATCTTTCATCTGAGGAATGGCTTTGGGAGAAACAAAACTCCCAAAATCAATGGTATGAAAACCTGCACGCAATAGAGTATTGATGTATTTTGCTTTCACTTCCGTTGGAATAAAAGCCGTAATACCCTGCATGGCATCCCTGGGACATTCAATAAGCTTTATATGTGACTCAACACCTGCCATTTAAAATACTTTTGATGCAATTGATTTAACAGTGTCCGATTTACCCATTGAATAATAATGTAGTACAGGTGTACCTGCCTGCATTAGTTCTTTTGACTGCTGAATGGCCCATTCAATACCAACCTGACGAACCTGTTCATCGTCTTTGCATTTTTCAACTTCTTTCACTAATTCTTCCGGAATAACTAAATGGAAGATCTTCGGTAAAATCTGAAGTTGTTTTTTAGTAGTCAATGGTTTGATACCAGGTATAATTGGAATATTGATTCCATTCTTTTTGCAATTCGAAACAAAATCAAGATATTTTTTATTGTCGAAGAACATTTGTGTAACGATGTAATCGCTACCACAAGCAACTTTATGTTTCAGATTCTGCATATCTACTTCCAACGAAGCTGCATCCATATGCATTTCAGGATACGCTGCCACACCTACACAAAAATTGGTAGGTGTTGCGTTTGATAAATCCTCTTCCACATAAATCCCTTTATTCATGTCGTTGATTTGCGACACCAATTCGCTGGCATAATTATAGCCGCCTGGTTTTGCAATAAAACTTCCTTCAAACTTGATGGGATCCCCGCGTAAGGCAAGTACATTATCAATACCTAAAAACTGCAGATCAATCAAAGCATCCTCCGTTTCCTGCTTGTTGAAACCACCACAGATCAAATGCGGCACTGCATCAACCTTAAATCGGTTCATAATTGCCGCACAGATACCAACTGTCCCCGGGCGCTTACGAACTGTGATCTTCTCCTTCGTGCCATCAGCACGTTCTTTTATCTGGTAATCCTCTCTGTGATACGTAACATCAATAAATGGTGGCTTAAATTCCATCAAAGGATCAATAGCGTCAAAAATAGATTGTATATTTTGCCCTTTAAGCGGCGGAAGTATCTCAATTGAAAATAATGTTTTGCCTTTCGCTTTTTCTATATGCTCAGTAACCTTCATTTATTATGTAATTTGTAATCTTACAAAAATACATAAAACAAAGGGATTCCCATGCACCCTTTATTATTCCTTACGAAAGAAATTCAATGAATAGTACCTATGTTGAAATGCATATGAATAAAATTTCAATCATAGCACTCCATATTTTATTCTGAGAAAAATTGTTTGATGTATTCAGTTATATGT
>JAGKWN010000191.1 GCA_021151805.1 Cytophagaceae bacterium
ATAGTAATCCTAAAATTACTAAACGTTTTTCTAATCCTTTACTAATTAAATTTTGGTACACAAATAAAAGTGAACTATTTCAAAACTATACATACAAAGAAAATCTTTTACAAGATTGTATAAATTTATCTGGAGCAAATTGGCGTGGATTTAAAGCCAAGCAATTACCTGTATCTGTTTTTTACTGCCAACGTATAGCAGAATTTATTGGTAAATTTAGAGAGTATAAGTTAGAGCATATAGACATCAATAACCTTAAACCTTGGTTCTTATAATATGAGAAAGCAATTTGGGAAAGATAAAATTATTATCCTTTTGGGAGCTGGAGCAAGTTGTGATGCTGGAATTAAAAACTCTTATCAAATGATAACAGAGATTGAGAGTTCTTTGAAAGGTTCTTGGAAAGATTATAGTGAACTATATAATTATATTCATAGCTCACATTATCATTTAGAGAGAATTAAAGGTACAGATTCCAAAAACATATATTTTAATATTGAAAGTCTAGTCGGCTTATTAGACGCTATAATTCGAATATCTACGAAGGAAGTAGATATTTATCCATTTATTGGGAGTTGGGAAAAGGAATTACTTACTGTCGCAGGTTTAAAGCTAGAAAAAGCTCAGGAATTTAAGAGGTTAATACTTGAAAAGATGAAAAATAGCTGGCTTAGCCCTGAACAATTTATCGCTGATTCGTCTTATTACAAAAAAATTAAGGAGCTAGGTTATAATTACCCGTTGAAAATTTTTTCCTTAAACTACGATATGTCTGTAGAAAAGAATCTTGAAAGTAGCGAGATATTATTGGAAAGAGGATTTAATGAACAACGAATTTGGGATTATCGATTATATGAACCTAGCGAAGAGAAAGAAATAAATTATTTCTTATATAAATTACACGGCTCATTAGATTGGAAAAGAGATTCTGAAAACCGTTTGACATATACCGATAATATAAGTAATGTTGAGCCTTTAAAAATGGAAATTATTTTTGGAGTACAAAATAAGCTTCAATCATATGATCCTTATCTTTTTTATTTTTATTCATTTAGGGAAGCGTGTATAGATGCTGAATTAATTATAGTGAGTGGTTATGGTTTTTTAGATAAACATATAAATGATAATATAACCAGCTCCATTAAACTTGATGCAAATAAAAAACTTCTTGTAAATGTTTTTGAGAAAGATTTGGAGAAGTTTAAAAATGATATAGTCACAAAGCTTGGGATACAGGAAGCTAATTTATATTTGGAGAATAAAAGTGCAAAAGAATTCTTTAATGATAATTTTAATCTGGATTATTTCTCAACTTTATATAAAGATGAAGAAAGTGAAGATTCATTATTGCCATAAACTATAAAGAATTAATATTCACTATCATGGTAATAAAGATTTAATCATCAGCATTATTTTTTTCGTATTTGTTCCCTTATTTATTTTTCCATTTTACATACCATTTGCAGTGATGTAATATAAAAGAAAATAAATTGAAGCAGCAGAAACTGTTGCAATGATAAGCATATCAAATCGACAGCTACTCCTATACCTGCTGTACACCATATAGTAGCAGGTGTAGTTAAACCAGAAGACCTGTTTGCTGATTCATTTTTATAAATAATACCAGCACCCATAAAACCAATTCCCACTAAAACGTTGCTATAATTCTAGAAGCAGCAGCAACGTCTTCTAAATGCTCTCCAATTGCAGTAAATAAAGCAGCTCCCAAGCATACTTCTGCACACGTTCGAATGCCTGCACTGCTGCCATATTTTTCTCTGTTAAGGCCAATAATTGCACCTAAGATAAATGCGATTAATAATTTGGAAACTATTAATAGTCATTTGTATGTCTAATTACATGTTCATATATATCGTGTTATGTTTAGATATCTTATTTAATTTTTATGAGCTAGATTGTAAAATCTAGCTCATAATTTTGCTATAAACTATAATTTAATTTTTTGAATACGAACGGCATTCAGAATCGCCAATAGTGCTACTCCAACATCTGCAAATACAGCTTCCCAAAGCGTTGCTAATCCGCCAGCACCTAATATAAGCACAACCACTTTAACTCCAAAAGCTAAGGAAATATTTTGCCACACGATTCTTTTTGTGAGTTTTCCAATTTTAATAGAAGAGAAAATCTTGTAAGGCTGGTCGTTCTGAATCACAATGTCGGCAGTTTCTATAGTGGCGTCAGACCCTAGACCTCCCATAGCAATACCAGCATCAGCCAACGCTACAACTGGAGCATCGTTTACCCCATCGCCTACAAATGCTAACTTTCTGCCTTCATTTTTTAGTCCTTGAACCTTCTCAACCTTACCTTCAGGAAGCAAATCTCCGTAAGCGGTATCTATTCCCAATTTTTTGGCTACTTCATCCACTACAGCCTGCTTATCACCGGAAAGCATAACTGTTTTAATTCCCAGCCCATGCAGAGCTTTTATGGTTTCTAAGGCATCTTCCTTAATTTCATCGGCTATGGTTAGATATCCTGCATATTTGCCGTCTAAAGCTGTTACCACAATCGTGTCAGTGATGCTTTTGATCTTTTCATCGTATGCAATATTGAACTTGCTTAACAGCTTTAGATTACCTACTAATATTTCTTTACCATCTATACTTCCCTTAAGTCCATGCCCTGCAATTTCCTCTACATTTTCAGCATTAGGCAGTTCCTTAATTGCCGTATGATCTACTACAGCTTTTGCAATAGGGTGGGTGGAATGAGCTTCCAATGCAGCAGTATATTTAAGAAAGGTATCCTTATCAATGCCTGAAGGCTCTATCTGCTGTACTTTAAATACACCTTTAGTAAGAGTACCTGTCTTATCCATTACTACTGTATTTATATCAGTCATAACATCCAGATAGTTTGAACCTTTAAATAAGATGCCATTTCGGGAAGCCAATCCAATACCGCCGAAATATCCTAAAGGTATAGAGACGACAAGAGCGCAAGGACAGGAGATAACCAGGAAGACCAATGCTCTGTAAAGCCATTCATTGAAGTGATACTGCTCCACAAAGAAATATGGTATTACTGTAATAGCTAAGGCAAGGAACACCATGATAGGGGTATAAACCCGTGCGAACCTGGAAATAAATAATTGCGTCTTAGCCTTTCTTGCTGTAGCATCCTGCACCAGTTGCAATATTTTGGATAGCTTGCTGTCCTTAAAAAGAGCAGTCACTTTTACTTCTGATACGGTGTTCAGATTAATCATCCCGGCCAATACTGCTTCACCCTTATACTTATTGTCGGGCTTGCTTTCTCCGGTTAGTGCAGCAGTGTTGAAGGATGCCTTTTCAGAAAGAAGCTCTCCGTCTAACGCTATTTTCTCTCCTGATTTTATTTGAATGGTTTCGCCGATAGCTACTTCAGCAGGGTTTATTTTTTCTGCTTTGCCATTGCGAAGTACGCTTACTTCATCCGGACGAATATCCAATAACGCCTTAATAGACCTTTTAGCCCTTTGCACTGCAGCATCCTGGAATAATTCTCCAATTTGATAGAATAGCATTACTGCAACGCCTTCAGGATATTCCTTAATGTAGAATGCTCCAAGAGTAGCAATACTCATAAGCATAAATTCATTAAAGTAATCGTGGCGTGGAATGGATCGATATGCCTTTTTCAGCACTGGCCAGCCAATGAGAAGGTAGGGGATTAAATAATAAGCTAATCTGACATAGCTCTGAAAGAAATCCAGACGATGATATTTTGTTACCTGATGATCTGCTATTATTCCAGCAATAAGTAAGATAAAAGAAACAATGGCTGGAAGATATTTCCTGAATCCTTCGTTTTCTTCTTCCGCTGTTCCTTCAATGATATCATGATCGTCTTCTGTTTCCGAATCAGCTTGAACATTTTTAGGTTCCTGTTCATCGTCGCAATTTTTGCAGTTATCCTTATTCATAATTAT
>JAGKWN010000062.1 GCA_021151805.1 Cytophagaceae bacterium
ATATTTATACAAGACGTATCGCATTGTGCTGTTCTGCGACCTGGTATCATTCAGCTAATAGTTGATTTTATAAAATATGTTAAACATCCTCTGCAGTGATAAAGACGATTGGAAGGTTAAGTGCTCACAGCAACACTTTGATCGTACATATTACAATTTTGTTTATGCGGATTTCAATAAAATTCTTCGCATTAAACCCTTTGACCTGGTACTGCCGCTTTTTGAAAAAGACATTTTCATCTTAAATAAATATTATACCCGAACAAAGAATTTTTTAATTCCTTCAAACAAACTTGTGCGTTTCTGTAATGATAAAAACGCCTTCAATAATTATTTAATTGCAAATGGTTTCAGCAGGTTTATTCCTGCAATGCTGCATGAAAGCAAAGGTTTCCCTTATATACTGAAGAAAAGCATCGATCAATGGGGAGAGAATTCGTATATCATCGACTCTCCTGAAAAAGAACTTGAGTTGCTGTATTTAGTCAATGATCCGGCTTATTTTAAACAGGAATACATTGCAGGTGAAGACGAGTATACGACGCATTTTATTTTTGACAAGGATAAAATTGCCTATGATTTTACCTTGCATTTCAGGTTTCCTTATACCACATACATTAAAGGTTCGAAAAGTCCTGCATTTAAAACGGCACAGATTAATCCGACAGAAACTTTACATACGGATGTATTTGAGCATATCCTTAGAACGATAAAGTTTCGCGGCGTGGGTTGTTTTAATTTTAAAATTTCAAATGGGCTGCCGAAAATTTTTGAACTCAATCCCCGTGTTGGCGGTTCACTACCGCTGGATCTTGTTAATTTTATTAATGCCTACAAAAAGGCTTGTGACAATATTGAAATAGAAAAAGGCTGGGTCGAAAAAATCAGATCGCTCGTTCTCAGAAACTAATCTCTATAAACTTTTCTTTACTGCTTCAAATTCACTCATTATCTCCTGCACGATTTCAGCTGCAGACCTGATGCTTTTTAACTGAGCACTCACCTGGCCGATTTCCAGTTCCCCTTCATTCAAATCCCCTTCAAAGATTCCTTTCTTCGAGCGTCCTTTGCTAAGTATTGTTTTCAATTCATCTGCGGAAGCGCAAGTAGTTTCGGCTTGCTGCACCTGTTCGTAAAATGTATTTTTGATTAAACGTACAGGCGTAAGTTTTTTCAAAGTCAGAATGGTTTCACCTTCTGTTGTTTCGATCACACGCTTTTTAAATAGTTCATGTGCAGAAGATTCTGCACTCACTGCAAAAGCAGAACCTACCTGTACGCCTGATGCCCCTAAGGCAAAGGCAGCCAGCATTGCTCTACCGGAGCCAATACCGCCGGCTGCAATGACCGGAATGTTTACAGCTGCTGCCACCGCAGGTATTAAGCACATGGTTGTGGTTTCTTCACGACCATTATGTCCGCCCGCTTCAAAGCCTTCGGCAACAACGGCGTCAACACCAGCTTGCTGTGCTTTCAAGGCAAACTTCGTGCTCGATACAACATGTATCACAACCATGCCTGCTGCTTTAAACTTCGAAGTATAAGTAGCAGGATTTCCTGCGGAAGTAAAAACGATCTTAACCTGTTCATCCAGCAGCACCTGTATATGCTGATCGATATGCGCATACAGCAAAGGTAGGTTTACACCAAACGGTTTATCCGTAGCTGCTTTGCATTTCTGTATATGCTCACGCAGCAGATCGGCAGACATGGAGCCTGCGCCGATCAAACCCAGTCCGCCGGCATTACTCACCGCTGCTGCCAGCCGCCAGCCGCTGCACCAGACCATGCCGGCCTGTATAATGGGGTGCTGAATGTTGAAGAGTTGTGTGATCGTGGTTTGCATAAGTCTGGTAAAATTCCAAATAACAAAATACAAATAACAAACGGAGCACACAAGTGAGTAATGATTTGCAATATTTAAATGTCCGTACAAGATCAAACCTATAAGGTTTTGAGAATTATACATTATCTGTTACTACTACAGCAACCGTTATTTTGAAAGCCAATCTAACTATTTACAAAACCTTATAGGTTTCGTCTCTATTCGTTACTATCTATATTCCCAATCATTATTAAGTTGAATTGTTTCGTTTAAATGAAACTCCAGATAATTTTCTTTACTCCCAAACCAATTTATAACATATTCTCTTTCTATAAGAGTTGGCTTGTCCGATAACATTGCATTAAATGAGCTAAAATGCTATTAAAAAACCTTATAGGTTTCGTTTGTGACTCCACACTCCCTTACAAACACTTCGTCAATATCTCGTCGATGTATTCTCTGGTATTGGATAAGCGCGGCACTTTGTGTTGCCCGCCAAGCTTGCCTTTCAGCTTAAGCCATTTATAAAAAGTTCCTTCCGGCACAAAGTGTACTTTCGGTAACAGCAGTGCCATGTCTTTATGTCGCTTTGCTTCGTAATCTGAATTCAGTTCTTTTAAAAACTGATCCAGCAATTGGGCAAATTGGCCTTTATCTGCAGGCTCTGTTTCAAATTCAATGATCCATTCGTGTCCGCCTTTATTTACATCATTGAAATAAACCGGACCCGCTGTAAAGTTTGCAAGCACGGCATTGGTCTGCTCACAGGCCTTTGCAATGGCCATCTCGGCATTCTCTACCATCAGCTCTTCGCCGAATACATTGATGTAATGTTTGGTGCGGCCAGTAATTTTTATTCTGTATGGTGCGATCGATGTGAAACGAATCACATCACCTACATTGTAACGCCATAAACCACTGTTGGTCGAGATTACCAACGCATAAGCTTCGTTTAGTTCTACCTGGTCAAGTGTGATTGTCTGCGGAAATGGTTCATCCATCTGATCAATCGGAATGAATTCATAATAAATCCCGTGATCCAGATAAAGCAACAAGTCGTCTCTACTCAAATCATCCTGCACACCAAAGAATCCTTCGGATGCATTGTATGTTTCCATGTAATGCACACCGGAAGACGGAAAGAACTTCTGGAAGATGGATCGATAGGGATGAAAAGATACTGCACCGTGAAAGAAGCATTCGAAATGCGGCCAGATCTCGAGCATATTTTCCTTGCCACTTTTTTCCAGTATATACTCCAACAGCAAAACGGTCCAGGTTGGCACGCCGGATAAATTTGTTACACGTTCCCGTAAACATTCTTCTGCAAGCTTTTCAATCTTTGCTTCCCACTCATTCATCAATGCTGTTTTGATGGACGGTGTGCGTGCGTATTGCGCCCAACCGGGCAGGTTTGCCATGATCACCGCCGAGATGTCGCCGATCTGTGAATCTGAACGGAATGGATTGGGAATACAAGAGCCACCGACTGCCAATGCTTTTCCCTGGAATAATTTACTGTCAGGGACATTATTAAAATACATCGTCAGCAAATCCATGCCGCCTTTGTAATGACAATCTTTTAATGATTCTTTTGAAACCGGAATAAATTTACTTTTCGCATTAGTGGTACCCGAAGATTTTGAGAACCAATGAATGTCTGAATGCCACAATACCTGCTGTTCGCCTTTTAAGCAGCGTTCAATCCAGGGATAAAAATTTTCGTAAGTAGAAACCGGTACGTTTTCTGCAAATTGTCTTGCCGACCTGATATTTTTATAATCATATTCTTTACCCCATACCGTTGAAGATGCCTGTTGCAGCAACTGCTTCAGCAGGGCTTCCTGCGTTTCAACAGGATGTTCCATAAACCCACGGATACTTGTCATCCGTTGTTTCATGAATT
The DNA here is from genome assembly GCA_021151805.1 of Cytophagaceae bacterium. GTDB lineage: Bacteria > Bacteroidota > Bacteroidia > Cytophagales > Cytophagaceae > Cytophaga. Next base: position 3,732 of record JAGKWN010000062.1, read on the forward strand.
GTTTGATTACAAAATTAAAAGCAGGAACCATTCAGATTGTAAAATACTATAGTAATACTTTTCTGCGGAACTGAAAATGTTGTCCCAGGTATACGCGACGTACGGTTTCATCTTCGGCTAGTTCTTCTGCCGTACCCGAACGTAAAATTTTTCCTTCAAACAACAGATAAGCTCTGTCTGTAATGGAAAGTGTTTCGTTCACGTTGTGATCGGTGATCAGAATGCCAATGTTTTTATTTTTCAGTCTTGCAACAATGGTTTGAATCTCTTCTACAGCAATGGGATCAACGCCTGCGAAGGGTTCATCCAATAACACAAACTTAGGGTCTACTGCCAGTGCGCGTGCAATCTCAGTTCTCCGGCGCTCACCGCCCGACAATACCTTACCTAAATTTTTACGCACGTGTGTCAATGAAAATTCTTCCATCAACGATTCTACCTTTTCTTTTTGCTGAGCCTTCGGCATGTCTGTCATTTCCAGAACAGAACCGATATTATCTTCAACACTCAACTCTCTGAATACGGATGCTTCCTGTGCCAGGTAGCCCAGGCCCTTGCGCGCCCGCTGATACATTGGCAAATCGGTGATGTCTTCATCATCCAGATATACTCTGCCGGTGTTTGGTTTCACCAAGCCTACAATCATGTAAAAGCTGGTTGTTTTCCCCGCTCCGTTCGGACCAAGCAAACCAACAATTTCGCCTTGCTTCACATTTACAGAAACATCGTTTACAACCAAACGGCTTTTATATTTTTTTATCAGATTATCTGCTCCAAGTATCATACGTTAGTTTTTTCTGTCTGAGATAAATTGAATATCACGCACCAGTAACTGAATTGTTTTTTTGCCGTTGAATTCGTTTTCTTCCAGCGAATAACAAATATCAAATGGCTCTTTATTTTTTATGCGATCGTAAAACGCATGCATTTGCCAGCCTATTGCAGGGTAAGTTACAGAATCTTGCTGACGAATGTTCAATTTAAGGTGTTTGTCTTTTAAGATTCTGCCTGTTCCGTCGTCAAAAACATTACGCGAAACAAAGATCGGCTGCATGTTTTGCGGACCAAACGGGCCCATTTGTTTCACAATATTTAAAAACTTTGTATCGATTTGATTCAAAGGCAATTCAAGGTCGATTGAAATCATCGGGATCAGCTGCTCTTTCCGGATGGTCGACGAAACCACTTCTTCAAATTTCATCCGGAAGGCTTCAATGTTTTTTTCTTCCATGGTTAAGCCCGCTGCATATTTATGGCCGCCAAACTGGATCAATAAATCTGAACATTTATCAATGGCTTCGTACAAATCATAATCCGGTACGGAGCGCGCCGAGCCGGCAACTTTTCCGTTCGACTGTGTCAGAATGATCGTTGGCCGGTGATATTGCTCAATGCATCTTGATGCAACAATTCCGATCACACCCTTGTGCCAATCTTCTTTATATAAAACCGTTGAACACGCCGTGTCGGCATACATACTGCTGCGGATCATTTCAATCGCTTCACCGGTAATGGTTTCATCAAACTCTTTGCGTACAAGATTATGGTCATTGATATTCTCGGCAAAATTTGCAGCTTCTGTTTTATTCGTTGCCAGCAACAATTCTACAGCAGCAAATGCATGGTCTATACGGCCGGCAGCATTGATCCGCGGACCAATGGTAAATACAATCGTATTTACATCAATGTTTTTCTTCAAGCCGGCAACATCAATGATTGCCTGGATGCCCGGCCGTGGCGATTCATTTAATTTGCGGATGCCGTAATAGGTGAAGATCCTGTTCTCACCCGTAATCGGTACAATATCGGAGCATATACTTACAGCAAGCAAATCCATTTGCTCAAATAATAAGTCTGATGAATAGCCCGCACGTGCACAAAGCGCCTGCAATAATTTAAAGCCCACGCCGCAACCCGAAAGCTCTTTGTACGGATACGGACAAGCCGGCTGCTTGGGATCCAGGATCGCTGCAGCTTTGGGCAATACCTCGCCCGGGTTGTGGTGGTCACAGATAATAAAATCAATGCCGTATGAAGCAGCCAGCGCAACCATCTCAACCGAACGGATGCCGCAGTCGAGACTAATGATCAACGCCGCTTTGGTATCACGTGCATGTTCGATGCCGGCTTTTGATACACCATAGCCTTCTTTGTAACGGTCGGGAATATAGTATTCAATATTGGTATAATATTTTTGAAGGAATCCATAAAAAACAGCCACCGATGTAGTACCGTCTACATCGTAATCGCCATAGATCAGGATGCGCTCATTCGCTGCAATTGCCTGCATGATACGGGCAACGGCCTTGTCCATGTCGCGCATCAAAAACGGATCATGCAATTCGGATAATGAGGGTCTGAAAAATGACTTCGCCTCGTCAAACGTCTGAATACCGCGTTGCACAAGCATAGCAGCAATGTATGCATTTACATTCAATGCCTGGGTAAGTGCTGCAGCCTTTTCAGTATCCGGAGTCTTTTTTTCGATCCAGCGTTTAATTTGTGTAATCAATGTTGTTATGCTTAATGCGAAAGGCTTAAAGCCTAAGGCGATACCATTAATGAGTTAAATTATTTGGCAGTATTTTATAATACTATCTTAAAGACATTTTAAAAGCTGTTGTTTCAATATTTTTCCAATCACTTTTTTTGTAATATGTTTCGACAATAAAATATATTGTATCGGATTGAAATTTCTGGATCGGACATTTTTTAAAACTACCTTTTCCATCATCAAAAACTATATCGTTTATATCACTATAAAAGATATAGTTCTTATCAGTGGTTTTCATACGCCGGAAAGATGTAAATTCTGGTTTATCGAAAACGTATGGCTGATGTCCTTTATCAGATACAATCAATTCATCTTTAATTGTATTATATTCGTTTGTTCCTACAGAAAATGCACTCCCCATTTTAAAAGGCTCAAGAGCACTTGTTGGTGTTCCCTTTAGAAATTTATAGTAATTGTCTTTCTTATCCGAAGCGTATATGTTGACATAACATTCGCCTTTAGGCATCGTAAACTCAAATGTAAATGTCGATGCATCTGACAACATTAAAATTTTATTTTTTTCAATTTTAATGGTGTCGTTTTTTATAATCACTGATGTCTTGTATTGATATTTGTCGGATTTAAAATTTGCTCCAAGAAGCATTCCGCTTAGTGCAAAAATTATAATTAAGGATTGTTTTTTCATATCAACATAATTAATGATTCGTTTAATTACTCTTCCAGCAACAGCTCATCATCACTATCAAGCTCCAGGGCTTTGATCTCGCCTACGGCGTTACCTGCTATGCCGCGAATAGAGCCGTACATGCCGACCGTGCTTTCAATCACTTTATCAATTTGCTTTTCGCGCTCTTTCCAGATTTTATTCATGGCAATTTTTTCCTTATGCAAAGCAGACTGCATGCTTGAGAATGCTTCCACAATGGCTTCTACCTGTTGACGGAATTCGTGTCCGGTTAAGTACGAATACAGCATCTGCATTTTCTCACCTCTGTTCTCTTCCGCACCTTTTGCTTCCGTAACTTTAATCAAGCCATCGCGCAGCACATGCGACAAGCCTTTGATCTGTTCGAAGGTGCAGATCCAGATGCCGTCTTTCATGCCAAAGGTTGTCATCTCCTTCGGCATTACACTGGTTACCAATACAGCCAGACTTGCTTTCTGGCTGCGAAGGTCACCTTTCAATTTATCGATCCAGCCTTCACTGAAAGCTTTGGTATTTTTCGCTTCGTAAATAATGGTACCGCAATCCCGCCCCTGGTTGTTACGCACCGTTTGAATAATATCTGCACCACGTACGCCCTTCCCTACTTCCTCAATCAAATCAAAAGGAAAAGCGGTTTTCAATAAATCTTCCAGAAACAACTCCTGTGCTTCGCCCTGCAGCTGCATGGAGCCTTGTTCGGCTTTACGCTTCATTTCATCAATCTGTCTGCGCAGCTGATCCAGCTGTGCATCTTTCTCCCGGTTCTTTGCCAGGTTTTGTTCGTCGGCCTGCTTCTGAATCTCTTCGGCCATAGATTTTTTCTGTTCCAGCAATTGCTTCTCAAAGTTCAGCTTCATATCCTGCTCCACATCCTTCAGCTTTTGCTCTGCACGCATCAACTCCACTTCTTTGATTTTCAGTTCCTGGTTTTCTTTATTCTTTTTTTCCAGGTCGGCCCGCATGCTTTCAAGCATGGTAGCATTTTCCTTTGCCACCTGCTCGTTAATCTGGTCGCTCAATTGCTTGCGTAACTGCTGTTCCAGCATGCTTTTCTCCTTTGCCATGTTTACTTTCATGGTTTCTTCCATCTGCGCTTTTTCAGCAACAAGATTTTTCTGCAGGTTACGCAATTTCATTTCAGCATCATCCAATTGCTTTTTACGTTCATCCGCATCTTTCTGCACACGAACCATTACTTCAGCTTCAATTTGTTTGGCCAAGGCTTGCTCAGCATGAAAATGATGGCCGCAATTGGGACAGGTAATTTGGTTAATGCTACTCATAATATGTTGGAGAATGGATTATTAAAAATACAAAAAAGTTTAGAGAGAAACAGCCTTGATTTCTTTCAAAGTATTGTAAAAAGAAAGGCAACAGATGCCTGTTGCCTTTTCTAAAAATAGTGTTTGTATGGTTTAAAGTGTGCCTTCCAGTGCATCTTTTAATTCTACACGCTGGCCGTCTTTGTATGCAACTACCCAGGCATCGCTTACGCCCATTTCGCGTAAATATTTTTTGAAGTTATCTGCTTCCCAATATGTAGGAAATGAACCTAAGGTATATTTCTTTGTGCCATCTGCATCTACATCACCGCTGAAGTTTTTATTATTTTCAAAATACTTGCTCAGGTCTTTATTTTTAAAAGCACCAATCTGTACTTTGTACACAACACCTTTGGCAGCCATTGTATTTGTTGGCGCCTGTGTTGCAGCTTCCTGCTTTCTTGTTTCCTGCGCCGCCTGCGCCTCTTTCAGTTTCGTATTCAAATCCGATACCTGCGCTTTCAATACATCGTTCTCCTGTTTCAGTTTTAAGTTCGCTGCTTCCAGCGCACTCTTTTCTTCAACCAGCTGCTTGTATGTAGCAGGTGTTAACGATTTGATTTTATGCGCCCATTCTTTCTCTTCTTCTTTTGTCATTTGAGCAAATGAGGAAGCGACCATGGTCATGATCAACGCAACTGATAAAAATATCTTTTTCATAAGGACTTCGGATAATTGTATGGTGTAAATTAAAATTTTTATTTGATAAAGAAAAGCCTTTTGCTGCATGGAAAAGCAGGTGTCAGCGCCTGAAATCATCACAAATGTTGTTTACGCAAACCGATGCTTCTTTGTTAAATAAAAACAATACTATTAATCAATTACTTACAGCTTTAGTCGTTCCTTAAATCATCAGCTTCGGGTCAACCCATGCATCAAACTGTTCATTGGTTACATACCCTAACGCCAAAGCCGCTTCTCTTAAGGTAAGGGCATTTTTGTGGGCATGTTTTGCAATCTGAGCGGCCTTATCATAACCGATGTGTGTATTCAATGCCGTAACCAGCATCAATGAATTTTCTAAATTCTGTTGAATGCGTTTGTGATTCGGCTCAATACCAACGGCACATTTTTCATCAAAGGACCTGCAGGCGTCGCCTAGTAAGCGCGCGGATTGCAGAAAGTTATAAATGATCACCGGTTTAAAAACATTCAGTTCAAAGTGCCCCATGGAACCGCCGATACCAATGGCAACATCATTGCCCATAACCTGTGCGCAAACCATGGTCATGGCTTCTACTTGTGTTGGGTTTACCTTGCCCGGCATGATGGATGAACCGGGTTCATTATCGGGAATCAGTATTTCGCCAATGCCGCAGCGCGGACCCGATGCCAGCATCCGCACATCGTTGGCAATTTTCATCAAACTTACGGCAGTGGTTTTCAATGCGGCATGTGCTTCTACTACTGCATCGTGTGTGGCAAGTGCTTCAAACTTATTGGGAGCCGTAACAAAGGGAAGTTCTGTAAGTACGGCAATGTGTTTTGCAGCAAGTACATCATAGCCTTTCGGCGTATTGATACCCGTACCCACTGCGGTACCGCCGAGTGCCAGTTCCGATAAGTGCTTAAGCGCATTTTGAATGGTTTGCTCCGCATAAGCCAGCTGCGCTGCATAACCGGAAAATTCCTGTCCCAGGGTTAAGGGCGTTGCATCCATAAAATGGGTGCGACCAATTTTTACAATGGATGAAAACTGTTCCGATTTATTTTTTAATGTCTGCCGCAATTGCTCAATGCCCGTTAAGGTTGTACGGGTAAGCATGATGTAGGCGGCAATGTGCATAGCTGTGGGGAAGGTGTCGTTCGAGGATTGCGATTTGTTTACATCATCGTTCGGATGAATCTGTTTTTTTTCATCCGTCAACTTTCCTCCCTGCAGCACATGTGCCCGATTGGCGATCACTTCATTTACATTCATGTTGCTTTGCGTACCCGAACCCGTCTGCCATACAACCAGCGGAAACTGATCATCAAGCTTGCCTGCAAGAATTTCGTCACAAACCGTTTGAATGATTTCGGCTTTTTCTTTAGATAATATACCCAGCTCAAGATTTGTCTGTGCGGCTGCCTTTTTTAAAATGGCAAAGGCGTATATGATCTCAATGGGCATGTGCGTGGATAGCCCTCCGATCTTAAAATTATCAATGGAACGCTGTGTTTGTGCTCCCCAGTATTTATCTGCTGGTACAGCAACTTCGCCCATGGTATCCTTTTCAATACGTGTTGTCATAAAAATTCCCACTTTGTTACTCTATTCAATATCCTGAGTTTTTTTTAATTCCTGAAATAAATTCTTCTTAATATTATAAAGGTGAACAGGCCGGAACGAAAAATGGTTTTCGCCGTTAAAAACAGTATTGATCAACTTACAAACCATGAAAAAAATCCTTTCAACACTATTCTGTATCGGGGCGCTGTTGCTTACTGGTATAAACGCTTCAGCAAGCGACACATTAACTACTGCAAGCGGTATTAAATATGTACGTGTTAAAGCAGGCGACGGTATTCACCCCACTGCCGGACAAAGCGTAAAGGTTATCTATAGCCGTCTATCTTCAACCGGCCGGGTTGTTGAGACCAATGCAGGCGGTAAATCTTTCAAATTTCAGGTCGACAATCACGAAGTAATTCCGGGTTGGGACGAAGCAGTAAAACAAATGAGCAAGGGGGAAAAATGGTACTGCATTATTCCGTCGGAACTGGGTTATGGCAAAAAAGGAATGGAAGGCGTGATTCCGCCCAATGCTACTTTATATTTTTACATTGAAATCGTAGATATTAAATAATTATTCATCTAACTTTTATACAATACCAAAGCGTCTCTTTACAAAAAGAGACGCTTTTTAATGACCAATATCATTCGAACTGCCATTTTTATGCCTGTCAAAATTCTGTTGACTGTATTGCCCATCTATTGCTGATGTTTTAATATTCTGTATTTCAATGTTTAAACATCATTTTTTAGCTAAGGCCAGTATTCGAAAAATTGAATATTTTGGTGTGATTTTGGAGTGATTTTAAAACCGCATTTAAACGATTTCAGAGAGGTTTTAATGTAAGTTTATTTACAATTGTTAAATAACGACTTAACAATTGTAAACGTTAAACTCACCAAGTAAATGTTCTACATGGATTGTAAACTGACCTAATAACTATGAAAAAGTTCTTATTACCAATTCTATTTACTGGCGTTATTATCTTAACTGCCTTTAATGCTTCCGCTGCCGATACATTAACCACTGCTAATGGTATTAAATATGTCTCGCTAAAGCCCGGTAACGGTGTTCACCCCGTTTCTATGCAAACAGTAAAATTTGTTTATGCAAGGAGATCAGAAACAGGAAGATTGGTTGAATCAAATGAACTTGGCAAACCGATCTCTTTTAAGGTTGACAAAAACAATTTTATTGATGGTTTGGACGAAATTGTAAAACACATGAGCGAAGGTGAAAAATTCTACTGCATTATTCCTCCTCACTTAGGCCATGGGAAAAAGGGTGTAGACGGGCATATTCCTCCTGATGCTACACTTTATTACTACATTGAAATACTTGCTGTCGAATAAATAAAAATCCTTCATCCCATGTAACTGACTTACATGGGATGAATTTTTTACAGCCATTTTTTTCGCTGGAAATACACAAGCATTCCTACTGCAATACAAACGCAGACACCAATAACAACATAATATCCATCCGGATTGTGCAGTTCGGGCATGTTATCAAAATTCATCCCGTATAAGCCAGTAATAAAAGCCAGTGGCATGAAAATCGTTGATATGATCGTCAGCACTTTCATAACACTGTTCATACGGTTGCTTACGGAAGATAAATAAACATCCACAATACCTGAAAGAATATCGCGGATTGATTCTACGGTTTCAATCACCTGCACGGTATGGTCGTATACATCCCGAAGGAATGGTTTTACTTCTTCGGTAATCATACAGCATTCATCGCGCTCAAGCTTAACAATTACTTCGCGCAACGGCCAGACGGATTTGCGCAGGTAGATCAACTCTCTTCTGAACTTATATATTTCCTTTAATTTTTCAGGCGAAGGATTCGACAACATTTCCTGTTCAATAATTTCAAGTTTATCGCCTACATATTCCATGATCACAAAATAATGATCGACAATGGTATCTAGTAAACTATACAACAAATAATCGCTGCCCATACGGCGCATCTTGCCTTTGTTGAGGCGCAGGCGTTCTCTATTGGGGTCAAAGACGTCACCTACTTTATTTTTTTCCTGAAAGGAAATGATCAGATTTTTGAAAACGACAAAACTTACCTGCTCCGCATAAATGCTTTCTGAGGCTTCGTCTGCACGAATCATTTTTGCTGTTAAGAATAAACAGTTGTCGTAATCATCCATCTTCGGACGCTGTTCAGCGCTGGCAACATCTTCCATCAGCAAGGGATGCAGGTTATATTTCTTTTCTATCTGCAACAATTGATTGGGGTTGTTGACACCGTCAATGTTATACCAGTATACCTGCTTATCGTCTGCAGTAGGCACAACCATATCGTCAACAGATGCAACCTTGCATTCTTCAATTTCTGTTTCGCTGAAACGGATCAGAGAAATTTCTGCATGTTCCGATTCATTTGTATGGTCAAAACCGCTGAGTTCACCGGGAGACAAACCCGGTTTACGGGATTTATGTTTAGCTTTTTTCCTGATCTTTAACTGCATAATGAATAAATAAAATGATTAAATCAGAAGCCACGGAACAGTGGCCTGTTTGCTGTGATGCTGCCGAAATTCCATGGAATTGAAAATAGTATAATAAACACAGCTATTGTAAACCAGATCGCAAGTGTTTTAAATTTTTCCTGATCCGTCGGTTTACGCTTGCTTTTAACCGAAGCAATGGTAATCAAGACAACAGCAGTGATCATCATCAGTGAATGCTCCATACCGAAAAACCGAAACTCTTTATCGTGAACAGCTTCTTTAAAGTTGCTGAAAAAATACCGGATCACGGGACTGATGGTATATAAAACAATCCCGATCAATGCCTGTATATGAACAACCGAAAGTGTTACAACACGCAGCATGTGGTCTGTACGTGTAAACGGTTTGTTGCCTAGCCAGCCATAGTAACTGCGAACAAGTGTAAAAAGCCCGGTTGCAACAACTGCCCAGCGCAAAGTAGAATGTGAAAGCAAAAGTATGTAATGCATATAGTTTTTGATTTATAACTAAAATACTTTAAAAAATAATCAGTAACGGTATAAGCTCTGAAAAATATTTATTCCTATTGGCCGGATACACATTAAATTAACAGGCATTTCAAATCTTTTCTCTAACTTACTTCCGCATAAAATTGATGTAATTATATGAGATCGTTATTTGTGTTTTTAACTTTTTCCTTGTGCACAAACGTATTTGCACAAACTCCAATCACAAAACTTGAAACCGTGATTCAGAAGGGTCATTCTGCTTCAGTGAAAGCTGTTGCGATAAGTCCGGATGGAAAAATTGTAGCTACCGGCAGCCGAGACAAAAGCGCTAAGCTGTGGGATTACCAGACAGGCATGGAAATCCGTAGTCTGATGGGCCACGAGCATACCGTGAATGGTTTATCTTTCAGTCCGGACAGCAAATACCTTGCAACCAGCAGTGCCGACGGCACGGCACGTGTATGGGAAATTTTAACAGGCAAAGAAATTTTTACTTCCCCCAAAAGTGAAAAGTATATAACCGATGTGGCTTTTAGTCCGGATGGAAAATCATTTGTCTATGCAGGCTATCCTGATTCAGCTTCCGTCTATAGCATTCCTGCCGGTAAATTGCTAAAACGCATTCCTGTGGATGCAGACCAGGGTTCGGGTTATGGTGTAAATTTAAAATACAGCGCCGATGGAAAATGGCTGGCGATCGGGGAAGACAATAAAACAGCAAAAATCTTCCGTACTTCAAACTGGGATCTGGTATATACCTTAAAGCCTGCAGAAGGCTGGTGCGGAGGCTGCGGCACACTCGTTGAATTCAGTCCTGATAATAAATATATTTTTAAGCTCGCACACAACGACAAGTTATCTCAATACGACCTGACCAACGGAACTCTTGTTAAAACGTATGGAGACGAAGTTGATTACCTGCGCGGATTGTCGGTTTCTAAAGATGGTATGCATGTATATGCTGCAACTGATAGTACGCTGTACAAATTTTCTGTTACATCCAAAGCTGTCTCTTCCTACAAATTGCACGAATCCGAAACAGTAAATGAAATAGCGCTGTCGATGGATGAAAAAGAAATTCTGGTAGCTTCTGATAATATGACTGCCTGGGCAATGGAAGCATCTTCAGGCAAGATTACAAGAAGATATCAGGGAGCACTGCAGGAACAGGATAAAGGTGGCATCAATTACAATGCTGATGATTACTGGGAATATCATATAGCGCGTTACTTACGACTGAAAAATGAATTGCTGCTGACCAAAGACGACAAATCTTTTATCACAGGCAAAACAGGAGTCAATGCTATTCAGTGGAATATTTCGACCGGTGCACCAAGCAAACTGTATGAAGGACATACCAAAGCAGTGATCAGCATGGATCAGTCTACAGACGGTTCTGTACTTGCAACAGCCGATGGTGCCGGAGAAGTTCTTTTATGGAACACAAAAACAGGTGCATTGATCAACCGCATAAAACCGCATCGCGAACCCATCTTCGATGTGTCGGTAAGCCGCGACGGGAAATATGTAGCAACTGCATCCTGGGATGCGAGCATTGAAGTATATAACATTGAAACCGCAGAATTATCTTCAGATATGTACCTGAAAGATAATTCCTGTTACAGCATTTCCTTTACACCAAATGGCTTATATCTGTTATGCGGCAGACTGGACAAATCCCTTGAACTGCGCGAGCCTGACTCCAAACAGGTTGTGCTAACTTTTATAGGCCATACCGATGTAGTTTCTTCCATTGCTTTTGGTACAGATCCTAACAAAGCCTTAACAGCTTCGTGGGACGGTACCGCCCGTATCTGGGATATCACCACAGGTATGATGATCCAGAAATTCAAAGGTGCGCGCGGCATGTTACACAGCGCTATATACACGTCCGATGCAAAACAAATCATCACAGGTGGCGATGATCGCATCATCCGCATCTGGGATATACCAACAGGACAGGTAGTAAAAACATTAATCGGCCACCAGGCAGAGATCACATCGTTGTCGCTCAGCAAAGACGGTAAGATGCTGGTATCCTACAGTACAGATGGTGTGGTTAAGTGCTGGAATCTGGAATCCGGACTTGAATTCTACGAACACGTACACATCAGTTCCCGAGAATGGATGGCACGCACCCCGCAAGGTTACTTCAGCGCTACAGAAAAAGCACGCTCCGATATTCATTTTGTAAAAGGCATGGACGTATATGCGCCTGACCAGTTCTTTGAATATTACAGACCGGATCTGATTCAGCAACTTTTTGTAAACCGCGGCTCTTCACCAACTGGTATGGGCCAGGATGTTAACAATAACTTACAGCTTTCTCCGCCACCGATCGTTAAACTTGCCCTCATACAATCTGAAGATGGTTTAACGGTATCTGTAAACATCAAAGTTATAGATGAAGGCGGCGGCTTAAGTGAAATACGCCTGGCACACAACGGAAAAAACATGCCGGTAACTTTTGATCCCGCCAAGCTTACTCCAGGCAAAGGCAATTATACCGTATATACTACCGTTGCCAGCCTGGTGAAAGGAACAAATCAATTCAGTGTAATCGGTATCAGCAAAGGAAAGATTGAGTCGGCACCAACAACTGTTTCGGTATTCTCTGAAAAAGCGCCTAGCGCCGCGGTTTGTCACGTGTTTGTGATTGGTGTTGACAAATACAAGAACCCTGCATACACCTTAAATTATGCCCGTGCAGATGCAGAGTCATTTGCAGAGTCTGTTAAAAAGAACGGTGCAACTTTATACCAGAAAGTAAAGGTTCATGCACTTTACGATGGTGCTGCAACGCGCCAGAATGTGCTTGATACATTGAAGAGCCTTGAAAATCATGTATCCATCAATGATGTATTTATTTTTTACTATGCAGGCCACGGCTGTATGGTAGACCAGAATTTCTTTTTCATACCGGTAGAATGTGTCAGTATGTACCAGGCCACCAGTGCAAATGCTTTATCTGCAGAAATTATGCAGGCAGGCTTTAAAAATATCAAAGCATTGAAACAGATCATCATCATGGATGCCTGCCAGTCGGGTGGTTCCGTTGAGATCCTTGCAATGCGTGGTGCCAATGAAGAAAAAGCATTTGCGCAGCTTTCACGTGGCGCAGGTATACATGTACTGGCCTCCGCAGGCAGTGAGCAAAACGCAAAAGAAATTCTTGAACTCAAACATGGCCTATTTACCTACGTACTGCTGGATGCTTTGAACGGCAAGGCCGACGGAGCACCTAAAGACGGAAAGATTACGATCTATGAATTGAAATCTTATCTGGACGACCAGGTGCCGGAACTCAATTCCAAGTACAGCGGCAAACTCCAGTTTCCCTATACGTTCTCTCGCGGCAGCGATTTCCCGGTTGTACTGGAGTAAATAGCTACTAGGTACTAGTTGTCAGGTTCCAGACAAAATAAAAACGCAGTGGAGATAATACCTCCACTGCGTTTTTATTTTATGTTTTGAAATTTGTTTCGCCACGGCGATTTGAAATTTGTTATTTGAATTTTTGGATTTAACTATTGCCTACCAATCTTCTTCTGTTTTTACAAAACCTTTTTCCATGAATAGTTTCAGGTCTGCCAATACTTTGTCGATTTCTGCTTTTACCTGTGTAGTTGTTTCGCCTTTATTCTGGCTGGTCATCTTTGCATAAGCCTGTTCCAGCGGTATCTGTGTTTTGATTCCGGAGGCAGTTTTATAAAACATGAAATCTGTAATTGTTACTCTATACTTACCTTCTTTCTGGTTCAGTGTAATGGTATAGGAAACATTATTCTGCGATTTGTATTTGAAATCGTAAGTCAGGTTCACATTAAAGCTTGCGTTGGTTGCAACCGTATAACTTACTTTGCTGTCAACAGTAAATGATTCAATTTTATAGTAATGAGCCAGCCAACGTTTGCAGCGATCAAACATATCATCACGGCTTATGCTATCCAGCGGAATGGTTTCCTGCCAGGTAACTTTATTCGTAGTAGCGTCAATAGGCAACGCACTTTGTGCCTGAGACAAAATGCTGAATCCCATTACGGCAACTAGTCCAATTAAATATCTCATACGGTATAGATTTAAGTTTTTAATAATACTACAATTATCAAGCCTATTCAAATTTTGTCTGAAAAATATACAAACAAAAAAAGGTCCCGCCAGAAGCAGGACCTTTTAAAATGCCTTTTATAGTTCAGGATTATATATCGCTATCCAATGCACCACCTGCCGCACCTCCAGCAACACCATTCGGACCTACGTATACAATTGACTTGTCAAACGCAAGAATTGCATGGAAGATTGGGCTTAAGAAGATTAATCCCAATGCAAAACCAGTTCCTTTTCCAAAGGATTTTGCAAGTGCGACATTGATTTTAACAATTAAAACAATAATGCCAGGGATGAATAAAAATACCCAGCACAGGTTCCAAAGGGATTTTCCTATGATTTTAAACATTACATAAATGTTATAGTAAGGAACAATTGATTCCCAACCTTTTCTACCTGCTTTTTCAAAAATAATCCAATTGCAAACAATTGAGAAAATTGCCATTGCAATGAATATTATAGCAATAGCAAAGAATGCAGCACCCATTGCCTGTATCATGGTTACCATAAAATCTGCTTCCTGTTGGGATAAGCCGGCTGAGGTAGTTGTCATAATAGTGTCTGAACTTGCGCTGTAATCAACAACTTGTGTAGAATCCATAAGAATAAAATTTGGTTATAGTTTTAAAATTTTAAATATGTTGCTTTGTCTCTTACGCAAGAAATGTGAAATAGTTCGAAAAATGGTACTTGTTTTTAAGTAAGTTTTTCAAAAATGCATATTTGTTGAAAATGCATGATTATTCTTCCTCTTTAAACCAGCTCGAATACATAACATAATTATTGGAAATGCGCTCAATAATAGATTTAAAATGCTCTGGGGTTAAATCCTTCACTTTTTTTGCTGGTACACCTGCATACAAAGAACCACTTTCTACCCGTGTACCCTCCAATAAAACAGAACCCGCAGCGATCAATGAATTTTTTTCTATGTAACAACGGTCCATTACAATGGCGCCCATGCCAATAAGCACATTCTCTTCAACCGTACAGCCATGCACAATTGCATTGTGTCCAATGGATACATTATCACCAATTACGGTAGCATGCTTTTCAAACGTGCAATGAATGCAGGCACCGTCCTGTATATTTACTTTATTACCAATCTTAATATAATTTACATCTCCCCGGATCACTGCATTAAACCAAACACTGCACGACTCTCCCATCTCAACTTCGCCAACAATAGTTGCATTTTCTGCCAGCCAGCAATTAGCGCCAAATACCGGCTTCTTTCCACGAACTCCCCTTATAAGTGCCATATATTATATTCTTTTACCTTGTTCAAAAATATGAAATATTTGGAAAGTCTTCAGACTAAATTTAAATAAGCACATTTGTCAATATTTAAGCCTGTTATCTGTTCTATTTATTGATTAACTTGAAATCCTAAAAAATGTACCCAATGAGTATTACAGCCTGCTTTTGTAATGCTTCGAAAATATATTTAACCGATTCGCATGAAAAAATTGTTTTTATTGGATGCCATGGCATTGATCTATCGTGCCCACTTTGCTTTTAGTAAAAATCCCCGCATTACTTCCACAGGTATCAGCACCGGTGCTGTATTTGGTTTTACAAATAGTTTGCTTGAAATATTACTCAAGGAAAAACCGACACATATTGGTGTGGCCTTTGACCTTCAAGGACCCACATTCCGTCATGATAATTTTACTGAATACAAAGCAAACCGCCAGGAACAGCCTGAAGATATTACTACGGCAATTCCTTACATATACCGCTTGCTGGAAGGTATGAATATTCCTGTCCTTGGTGTGCCAGGCTATGAGGCCGATGATATTGTTGGTACATTCTCAAAGGTTGCGCCGCCGCTGGGCTTTGATGTTTACATGATGACGATGGACAAAGATTACATGCAGCTTGTTAACGAACATGTGTTTCTGTATCGCCCGGCATACATGGGAAATGAAGTAGAGATCTACGACATCAATAAAGTACTGGAGCGTTTTAATATTCAGCACGTAGATCAGGTGCGTGATATCCTGGGTCTGCAGGGCGATACGGTTGATAATATTCCCGGTATCCCCGGCATTGGGGAAAAGACAGCGCAGAAGCTGATTGCAGAATTCGGGTCAGTTGAAAACCTGATCAAAAATGCGGATCAGTTAAAAGGCAAACAAAAAGAAAATGTGATCAACTTTGCCGATCAGGGTTTATTATCAAAAGAACTGGCAACAATCCATTGCGAAGTTCCTATTGAGTTTGATGAAGAAGCGTTGCGCGTTAAAGAATATAATGTTGAAGCATTAGACAAATTGTTTGATGAGCTAGAATTCCGGACATTAAAAAAACGTTTGTTTGGAAATGCTGCAACAACTGCTGAACCTGAAAAAAAGACGGAAAGTAAACCTTCTAAAAAAACTTCACCGGCTGCTGCGGGCGGACAAATGGGACTTTTCGGCATGGAAGCCGCAGAGACAGTTACCGCAGAGATCAATGATAAAGGAGAAGTAACAGAAACCATTGTGCGTGACTCTATCGATACGGTGCTGCACGATTATTATACTGTAGAATCAGATGCAGACATTCTTCGCCTGAACAACTTATTGCTTTTACAGGAGTCTTTCTGCTTTGACACAGAAACGACTTCTCTCAACGCGCTTGAAGCCGAACTTGTAGGTCTGGCCATTTCATTTCAAGAACACGAAGCCTATTATATTCCTTTTACCAGCGACCAGATTCGTACTAAGAAAATACTGGATATGCTGCAGCCTGCATTCAACAATACTTCTATCACCAAAGTTGGTCAGAATTTAAAGTATGACCTGCTGGTTCTGAAGAAATATGAGTTCCTGGTTTCAGGCCCTTTGTTTGATACCATGCTGGCACACTACTTACTTGAGCCTGAAATGCGCCATGGTATGGATACGCTTGCTGAAGTTTATCTGAACTACAGTCCGGTTTCGATTGAACAATTGATCGGTAAGAAAGGCGTGAAGCAAAGCAACATGCGTGATGTAGATATTAAAGCCATTACTGAATATGCTGCTGAAGATGCAGACATTACATATCAGTTATATAATTTCTTCAGTCCATTAATTAAAGATCAAAAACTCGAATCTTTATTCAACGATGTTGAAATGCCACTCAGTGCAGTACTTGCAGACATGGAGCTGAACGGAGTGAAAATTGATACACAAGCGCTGGCTGAATTCTCTGCATTACTGCAAACAGAAATTTCTTCTGTCGAAAAACAAATCTATCTACATGCAGGCACTGAGTTCAACATCTCTTCACCGAAACAACTTGGTGAAATTTTATTCGATCGTTTAAAGCTTGATCCGAATGCTAAAAAGACCAAAACCGGACAATATGCAACCGGTGAAGAAGTGCTTACAAAACTTGACAGTGACCACCCTATCCTGGCAGACATTTTAAATTACAGAGAATTCCAGAAATTAAAATCCACGTATGTTGATGCGCTGCCTCAGCTGCTGGGAACAGACGGCAGAGTTCATACATCCTTTAACCAGGCTGTTGCTGCAACCGGTAGACTAAGCTCTACCAATCCCAACCTCCAGAATATTCCTATCCGTACCGATCGTGGTAAAGAAATCCGAAGAGCTTTTGTTGCACGCGATCAAGATCATGTGATTTTATCTGCCGATTATTCACAGATTGAATTGCGCATTATGGCAGCTTTCAGTAAAGACGAAAGTATGCTTTCAGCTTTTAAAAATGGTGTAGACATTCATAGCACTACTGCCAGCAAGGTATTCCGGGTGGCACTTGAAGATGTAACGTCAGATATGCGTCGCAAGGCAAAAATGGTGAACTTCGGAATCATCTACGGAATAAGCGCTTTTGGTTTATCCCAACGTTTATCTATTCCACGTAAGGAAGCGGCAGAGATTATTACTTCTTATTTTACAGAGTTCCCCGCGGTGAAATCGTACATGGACAATTGCGTGAATACAGCACGCGAAGTTGAATATGTTGAAACAATTCTCGGCAGAAGAAGATTCCTGCGCGATATTAATTCCCGCAATATGACCATGCGTGGTTTCGCAGAGCGAAATGCCATCAACGCTCCAATCCAGGGCAGTGCTGCAGATATGATCAAAGTTGCCATGATTAATATTCAGAACTGGATGAAAAAAGAAAATCTGCAATCAAAAATGATTCTTCAGGTGCATGATGAATTGCTTTTTGATGCACATAAAGATGAACTTGATTTGTTAAAAACAAATGTCGAATCCTTCATGAAGCATGCCATTCCGCTGGATGTGCCTATGGAAATCGGAATCGGTGTTGGCAATAACTGGCTGGAAGCGCACTAACATTTATTGCGCCATGTCCTGTTCATTCAGCTTCTGCTCAGGAAATCTATGGTAATAAATCGTGAAGATTGAATAAATACATTCCATGATTGCTGGAATTGAAATCAATTCGTTCTCATCATCTGTTACCAGCAATCGCTGATGAGCATGTGCATTTCTGTTATTCTTCAACTGTCGCAACTGGTCGGCAGTTGCTTTTGAAACATATTGTAACTGCTGTGCTTTATCAATCAATATGGAAAACTTGATCTTGGTAATTGTTTTATACTCCGCATACAAAACAATTCTCAATGTTTTTTCCAATGTCATTGTTGCCACTAATAAAGCGACTTTTTTTAATTGAGGCTTATCAGAAGAAACCTCCAGCAGATCAAAAACAATCGCACATTCGTCTTTTATTTCCGAAGGCAGATCGCTGGCTATGATCAATTCCCTGACTTGTTCCAGATTCATTAGTGATGAATTAAATACTATCCTGTATAAATGCTAAGAGGTCACGTTGTTTAACGTGACCTCTTAGCATTGTGTCTTTATGATCTGACGATTTCTTACCAGAAGTTAGACGGGCAGATAATTCTGCCTTGAGGTCTTAATCTGTAACCAATCACGATCTCATGAGAACCCCCTGTATATTTGTGAATATCACTTGTGATGTAATCATATGAATAACTGATATCGAATGTGTTGTTGATGATCACACCAACCATTGCTGCAACTGCATCTCTGTTTCTGTATGAGATACCTGCCCATGCAAAATCTTTGTAACGAACTTTCGCATTGATATCAAATGAAAGTGGTGCAGGAGTTGCTCCTTTGATACAGAATGATGGAATAAAGGTAAAGTCATAACCCAATGGTATTCTGTAACCAGCCATAATGAAGTAATGGTGCGTTAGTGAATACTGGTCTACAGAGTTGCTTGACTTTGTAAATGAAAGACTTGGTGCCAGCTGAGCCATCGAAGCCCCAGCATAGAATTTATCACCATATACCCAAGCACCCACAGTAATATCTCCCATCCCGATTTTGGACATACCGGCTGAAATAGAAGCATCGTTTGACTGTGCCGGAGAAAGTTTACCTGCATCAAGTGTGAACTGGTTGAAACCACCCATTACACCTAAGGAAGCAAATACTTTTTTGCTCATCTTTAAGTGATAAGAGTATGCTCCGCTGAATGTTGTTGTTGTCGTGGGGCCAATCGCATCATTGGTTATTACACCACCAACTCCATGGAAACCATTTTTTTTGTTTCTGCTTCGATTATTTGTTACCAGGTGCTTACCAATATTAGTATGTGCACTCAGATACATGGTACGGGGAGATCCGTCAAAGCCTGTCCACTGCTTGCGGTAACCTGCA
>JAGKWN010000063.1 GCA_021151805.1 Cytophagaceae bacterium
CTGATATACATAATACTCTTTTTAAAAGCCGTTTGGGATTAAAAAAAATAAAGCTGAAAATTTCTTTTCAGCTTTATTTAAAATAAGAATTAATATTTTACACCTTCTCCAAGATCGTTCTCCAGCTCGTCTCTTTACGGATCTTCAGACGTAGTTCGCTGATGGGAACTCTTTCCTGTTCCATCGAATCACGGTGACGGATCGTAACGGTGTTGTCTTCTAAAGTCTGATGATCTACCGCGATACAGAATGGTGTTCCGATCAAGTCGTTACGTGTGTAACGCTTACCGATCGAATCTTTATCTTCATACGTTACCTTGATATCGTATTTCAATTCGTTGTAAATTTCCATCGCTTTCTCAGGCAAGCCGTCTTTCTTGGTGATCGGAAGAATCGCTGCTTTGATCGGCGCCAGTGTCGGATGTAGTTTTAAGTACACACGCTCTTTCTGGTTTTCGCCTTCGCCTGTTACTTCTTCTGTATATGCATTACACAACACAGCAAGGAAACATCTGTCGGCACCCACGGAAGTTTCAACTACATATGGTACATAATTACCATAAGGTTTACCCGTAGCTTCATCAATATCGTTATCAAAATACTGTTGTTTCTTTTTCGATAATTCCTGGTGGTTACCCAAATCGAAATCGGTACGTGAGTGGATACCTTCCATTTCCTTGAAGCCAAACGGGAATTCGAATTCAATATCTACCGCAGCATTCGCATAGTGCGCAAGTTTTTCGTGATCATGGAATTTCAATTTCTCTGCCGGCAAACCAATAGCCTTGTGCCAGTTCAAACGCGACTCTTTCCATTTTTTGTACCATTCCATTTCCGTCCCAGGGCGGATAAAGAACTGCATTTCCATCTGTTCAAATTCACGCATACGGAACGTGAATTGTCTTGCAACAATTTCGTTACGGAATGCTTTACCGATCTGTGCAATACCAAACGGTATTTTCATACGGCCTGTTTTCTGTACGTTCAGGAAGTTTACGAAAATCCCTTGTGCCGTTTCCGGTCTTAAATAAATCGTGCTTGCATCTTCTGCAACAGAACCTACCTGCGTAGAGAACATCAGGTTGAACTGACGTACTTCGGTCCAGTTTGCGGTGCCGCTTACCGGACAAGTAATTTTTTCATTCGTGATCAGATCCTGTACACCTTTCAGATCATCGGCTTCAAGCAAACGCGCCAGTTTTTTTACCAGTGCATCAGCCTCGTCCTTTTTACCCGCAGCTTCCATTTGTGCCGCGCGCTCTTCAACAAGCACATCAGCTCTATATCTTTTCTTTGAATCTTTGTTATCAATCATCGGATCGCTGAAACCATCAATGTGGCCCGAAGCTTTCCAGGTTAACGGATGCATAAAGATCGCCGCATCAATACCAACGATGTTGTCGTTCAGCTGCGTCATTGCTTTATACCAAACTGTTTTGATGTTGTTTTTCAATTCAACACCCATTTGTCCGTAATCGTATACTGCCTGCAACCCGTCATAAATTTCTGATGAAGGAAAAACAAAACCATATTCTTTCGCGTGCGAAACGATTTTTTTCATCAGGCCGTTTTCGGCCGGGGCAACTACTTTATTTTCCATGATTCTCGTTTATACGTATTTATCACTATTTTAATTTTTTAATCCGGATCAGATATTGAGAAATTTAAATCATTCTGCTGATACAAATCACAACTTTAAAACAGTTATTTGTTAAGTTTGCAAATTAAATATGTTTCTATGGCATTGCCTAATAAAAAATCCAAAACAGCTGTCTTTCTCATCAATCTGGGTACACCGGATAGTCCAAATACACCGGATGTGCGCAAATACCTGCGCCAGTTTTTAATGGACCGCCGGGTGATTGACATTCCATGGTTTAACCGTTGGATGCTGATTAACATGATCATAGCTCCTTTCCGTGCGCCAAAATCTGCACATGAATATAAGAAATTGTGGACTGAAAAAGGTTCGCCGCTGATGTTCCATGGCGTGGCTGTGAAGGAATTATTGCAGCAGGCTTTGGGCGACAGCTACAAAGTTGTGCTGGGCATGCGTTACCAGAATCCTTCCATAGAATCTGCCGCCAAAGAACTGGAAGGCAAAGGTTACAATAAAATCATTGTTATTCCTCTGTTCCCGCAATATGCATCTGCATCTACCGGCTCTGCCGTGGAAGAAGCATTGCGTGTACTGGGTAAATGGGAGATCACGCCGCACATAGAAGTAATCTCGAAATTCTTTGATCACCCGTTATTCATCAAAGCCTTTGCAGAGATCGGCCGCAAATACCTGGAGCAAAGAAACTGGGATCATATTATTTTCTCGTACCATGGTATTCCGGAAAGACAGATCACCAAAGCTTCTGTCGGCGACCAGTGCAAGCTGGGTACCTGCTGTCAGGTATACGGCTCACGCAACGAATATTGCTACCGCGCACAATGTTATGAAACAACCCGTTTGCTGGTAAAAGAACTTGGCCTGGCAGAAGGTTCGTACTCCGTTTCTTTCCAGTCGCGTTTGGGCAAAACACCTTGGATTAAGCCCTACACCGACCACAACATTGAAGAGCTGGCTAAAGCAGGTAAGAAAAGCATTTTGTTTTACTCACCATCGTTTATTGCTGATTGTCTGGAAACAACCATCGAAGGTGGCGAAGAGTACAAGGAATTATTTGAAGAAAACGGTGGCAAAGACTGGCAGTTGATCGAAAGTTTAAATACACACCCTACCTGGATCGAATGCCTGAAGGATATGGTTGTGAGTAAAGGATAACTCTTAATTTAAACGCAAAGAGCGCAAAGAAAAAAAACGCCAGGAACGCAAAAAATAAATTTCATTTAAAACACTTTGCGCCCTTCGCCACCGCGGAGCGTTTAGAATTTTATATATATTTTATGCAAAAAAAGAAAAACTCAATCATTTACATTTTTTTACTGCTGGCCCTGCTGGCAGACTTTGCATATTCGTATTATCAATATTCACTGGCGCGGTTTGATGGTGATCTTGTTCCCATTGTGGCACCAAGCGAAGGCTATACAAAGGTATTAAGTGAACCTATCGGTTGGCCGGCTTTTGCCCATGGTGAAATTTATCCCGCAACAAACCGGTTTACCGCACACGCAACACTTTCCGGTTATTTTAAGCACATGCCGCTTTTTCTGCAGCACTTTGTAAATCCGATCGAAAGCGTTTTTATGAGTGCAACGCTGGCAAAAATTTTTATGCATATCTCGATTGTATTTCTGCTGGGCTGGTTCATCTCCGGTTTGTTTAAGTTCAGATGGCAGGAGTGCGTGTTGGGAGCCGCGCTTGTAAGTCCGTTTTTATTTACCAGCGGACCATACGAAGAGTACATGTCCATCATTGATTACTCGATCACTTATGCTATGTTCTATGCTTTGCCATTCGTGTGCATTTTATTTCTGCTCATTCCGTTCTATAAAAAAGCGCTTGATCCATCCTATGACTTTCCGTTGTGGTTAAAACCAATTTCATTGTTGCTGGTTGTGCTGCTGGCATTTTTTGGTGCACTGCCGGCCCCTGTTTTAACAATCGCAGTAACCATTACTTTCCTGTATTTCTTTTTAAATCATTTTAATGCTGAACCGTCTTCGTCGATTTTCATAAAAACATTTCATTCGATAAAAAAAATTAATGTTCAGCTTTTCATTTTTTTAACCTTCACGTTGCTGGTTTGTTTGTACTCCATTTATGTAGGTACAAAGAATTTCGAAAACACCTGGACTCCTTTATCCTTATGGGAAAGGTATTGCCGTTTACCCAAAGGAATCTGGGATTGCTTCTTTACGTTTGAGCGCGGACCCTTTTATTTAGTAATTGCCCTGGCCGTAAACATTTTTTTCCTGATTAAGTCACGCAAAAAAGAAACGGCTGTCTTTTTTAAGATTGCTATTTTACTGTCAATTTTTTCAGCTGTATATATCCTGCTGCTGCCAATGGGTGGCTACCGCGATTACAGACCCTTCATACTTCGCAGAGACACCATCCTTCCGGTTTTGGTGCTGATGTATTTTTGCTGGGGGGCTTCTTCCGTATTACTTATTAAACTGTTCAGAGGTTTAGTAAAAAGAATTTATATCTGCTTTTTAATTGGTATCTCATTCTTTTACATGAATAAAGATGCTGTACCAACGTATACAAATACCTGTGAAAAAGAATACCTGCAGGAACTGGCAATCAAATCAAAAGGGTCTGAAAATTGTATAAAACTGAAAAGAGATTGTACCGTTATTAACTGGGGATTTACGGATAACTGTGAGCGGTCGCAGCTGATCGGGTCAATGCTTTATTACTGGCACATCACTTCCAGAAAAGTAGAATTTTACCAGCCTGAAGAAGAGAAAAAATAATTGCGAGCGATCATGCCTGCAAACAGTTTTTGATCGCATCACATACATATTCCGTTTCTTCTTTTTTCATTCCCGGATAAATCGGCAAACTTAAAACTGTTTCCGCCAATGTTTCGGTTACAGGCAAACTTCCTTTTTTGGTATTTAAAAACTCGTACGCCTTTTGCAGGTGCGGCGGCACCGGATAATGAATGCCTGTTTGTACGCCGTATTTCTGCAGCTGCTCTTTCAGTTCATCTCTTCTTTCTGTGCGTACTACATACTGGTGATAAACATGTGTACTGTCTGGTGATGCAACCGGAAGTATCAAATCCGTAATTTCTTTAAGCGCTGATGAATAAATTGCAGCCGTCTGTCTGCGCTCCTCGTTCCAGCGATCCAGGTGGTTTAATTTGATCGACAGGATTCCGGCCTGTATTTCATCCAGGCGGGAATTGATACCCGTTGTTTCATAAAAATATTTTTCTTCCGATCCGTAATTACCAAACATACGGATCTGCTGCGCAAGTGATTCATCGTTGGTTGTTACAGCACCGCCGTCACCATAAGCAGCCAACGGTTTCACCGGATAAAAACTTGTTGCGTTTACAATTCCGAAACTTCCGGTCTTCCTGCCTTTATAAATTGCGCCGTGTGCCTGCGCATTATCTTCAATCACGTACAAATCATTTTTTTCAGCAAGAGCAAGAATCTGATTCATCTCACAAGGCAAACCATACAAGTGCACAGGAATGATTGCTTTGGTTCGTTCTGTAATTTTTGTTTCAATTTCTTCAGCCGTGATATTGAATGTGTTCGGATCCGGCTCCGCCAACACCGGCATGGCGCCTACTTGTGTAACGGCTAAAAGTGTTGCAATAAAACTATTTGCGGGAACGATAACTTCGTGGCCTTTGCCAACTTTTAATGCACGCAGCGAAAGTGTGAGTGCGTCAAGTCCGTTGCCTACACCAACACAATGCCTAACCGAATGATATGCAGCATATTCTTTTTCAAATTGTGTAACACGCTCACCCAATACATACCAGGCATCGGCATGCAGCTCTTTATAAAAAGCCTGTACTTCTCTTTCGATTTCAACATTCTGATGGGTTAATGTAAAAAAGGGAATGTGTTTCATAAATTACGCGTGTATATATTATTTAAATATAAATGTTTATTTCAAGGAAGAAGAATAAACGGTTATAAAACAAGAACTCTCCAAGGGTTTAAAACGCTTGGAGAGTATTCTTGCTCGTCAGAAAAATAAACTCCTTAACTAAAAGTTAAAGGAGTTTTTAAAAAATTAATTGTTGAGTATAGGAATTAAAATCGGCGTGGAAGCAACTTTTACTTCTTCCCAAACACCCAGGTAATTTTTGCGCATTACTTTTTTCGGTGTTACAAAAATCATGTCTTTGTCCTGCAGGTTCTGTGATTTGCCGCCCATGCTTACCTGCTGTTCCGTCGGTAACATTTTCCCAAGACCCGGAACCGGTTTTCTGCCGCGGCCAAAATCAATTTCCCATTCGGTAACTTTATAGTAACAATCTTCAGGTTGGCTGGCAGCAAAGTCTGCATCAGCAATGGCTTTAATGGAAATGTTTTTTAAAGCCAGGGAAGAAATTCCGGTGCGGGCATTTACCAATTGTCCGTTTACACGCACTTCAATCGTTGGCTTCGGAATTGCTTTTACTTTAAATGCTTCTTCTCCGATAAATTGTCCTTTGTTGTACACAGCAACTTTTGTTGTTGGTGAACTTGGTATAATATATACACGACCTTTTGTACCGGTAGATTTAACTGTAGCACCCGTAGCTCTGAATTCCGGATTGTACTCTGCACCCAGTGCCGGCACCATGATATCTACTTTATTTCCGCAGTTGAAATATAAACCTGTCTGCGCTGCCGATTGAATCTGAATCACAGGCTTCACCACAAAATATTCTTCTGTAACTGTGTACACCGTATCTTTACCATCCGGTTTTTTAACTTTTATCTGTGCTGTCCATGTCTTTTTTAACAAACCTTCTGCATTATATGCGCCACCGCTTGCCAGAAAATTATAGGCACCGATACCTTGAGAATTCACGGACAGATTTTGTGTACCTACCTGCATCAATGGTTGTTGTGAAGTTGAAGTTGCCGCCATCATTACTTCCGCTTCGTACTTCGTTCCGGCAGGAATGTATTTACTTGTTGCACGCACAACCGGCTTCAGACTATTAAATTTATAATCACCGCGACCAACGTCTGACATGTACTGTGTCATCAAAGCACTTTCCATATTCGTAACTTTTGTTTCCAGATCACTGATCACGGCCATGGCTGCAACCAGCGGCGTCTGTGCAAAATTCACCTGTGCAAAATCTTTATTCTTTTGATCAGCATTGTTTTTATAGATCGGATCATCTTTGGCATCAAGTGCAATTTTCGGGAATGATTTTCCAGACAACTTACTTACAAATGCTACATATTCGTTCAGCTTATTCTGCAGCTCGTATGCCTTGCCATTGGATTTGTTGGTTCCCAGCATATACACTTCCACTTCGGTTTCTTCTTTCGCGCCTTTCAAATTTCCGTCTTCATCGTAACCACCGGTCTTCTCAATCATTTCTGTTTTTAATTTTTCCATGTAGATACGCATCTCCTGTGTTTTCTCGCGCAAGCTCAGTGCATTTTTTGCCAGCGCAATTTCGTCGCTGCGATTGCCTCTTTCTTTCACAGCTTTCTGTATTTCAAACAATCGATCGCCGTTATAGATTGCAGCATTCGTTACGCCGGTTTCTATACTTTCATTCAATGCATAAAATTTTTCAATCACAGCAGAACTTACCTGTAAGGCAAGCAAGGCTGTCAGCACGAGGTACATCATACCAATCATGCGTTGTCTGGGAGTTTCTTTTCCTGATGCCATAATTCAAATCTGTTAAGTGAATAATTACTTGTTTGATTGAATAATGTGGAGGAACAAAAAAGATACACGCTTCCTTAAAAAAATTTTATTGGGTTACTGATGTTTTTGTAAAACTGTAACCAAAATACAACGGCTGCATTATGTTCTTTATAAAATACGATGCTTATGAAAACTGTTGTTATAACTTTTGCTGCAGCTGCGCTTTTCTGTTTCAGCTGTAAACCCATGAACCGCAGCATCGGCCTGCGTCAGGTATATGAGTATCCTGTAATATCATCGAAACCACAAGCGCCAGACTTAACAAAAATTTTATCTGTACCTGTACAGACATTTTATCTGGAATCAAATACAGATACTATATTCTATGGCAAAGAAGGAACCATACTTTTTATTCGTCCCGCATGTTTAACATTTCACGACAGTACTGCAGCAACAGGAAAAATAAAATTTGAACTGAAAGAAATATACAGTAAGGAAGCGTTGCTGAAAGAGCGGGCCTACACAGTTTCAAACGGCAGCGTATTAGAGAGCGACGGGTCTGTTTACATCAATGCTTTTTCTGAAAACGCCACTCCTTTATATATAGCATGTGATGATGCGGTTAAAATACGCTTGCCAAAATATATTCAAACCAACATGACGTATTTTGAAGGCATGCGAAATGAAGATGGAAATATGAACTGGAATCTGAGTGACAACATCAATCCTGTATATGAAGAACGCGATACAGAATCTTTCATTGCAGAAGATGATTCGTATGAAGAAACGCAAATTCAAAAAAGTTTAAACACCTATTTTTTCTCCATCAAAAACTTCGGTTGGATTAATTGTGACCGTTTTTACGACGATCCGAGGAACAAAACCAGTTTCGTGGCCACATTCAATGCTCCGGAGTCAGAAAAAAAATTTACAGAAGTATATAACTATATCGTATTTGATTCGTTGATGAGTGTAATTCCTTTATATAAAGACAATTCCGGACAATGGGTATGTACGGATCTACCGGTAGGCGCCCCCGTTACCTGCATATCCATTCAGAAAACGGACACACATTTATATTATGGAATTGAAAAAACCCGGGTGGGCGATCGGGAGTCGCTCATTATTCAATTAAATGCAATTAATGAACAGGAATTGCAAAAACAATTGGATTTATCTCTTTAATGGGATAGATTTATAGGTATTTACAGAAGAATTTTATTCAAAAAGGGCTTTTCAGCTGTTTTAGAAAGAAAATTTTAATGTGTATATCGCTGTTTATGAACTGTGTCTAAATTCAAGTATCAAATTTCCTTTGATTTGTTGGATTTTAGATATAATGTGGATAAATTAGCACACTGAATTGGAAAATACTATCTATTAATTAAACAGGTTATGAAGAAAATGAATCGTGTTATCAAACATGCGGTTGTATTATTAGCAGGAGCTTCACTTCTTTTTTCGTGCAGTAAAGGGAATCCTACTAGTATGAATCCGGGAGGTTCCAGTACGACAACTGGAATGGCTTTCAATGAAGAAAATGGCTATCAGGTAGCAGATTATGCTGGTCAGCCGGAAGGTCCAAACTTAGTATACATTGAAGGTGGACGTACAGTTCTTGGTTCATTTGAAGAAGATTTAATGAAAAACGGTGACAACGTTGAAAGAACAGTTACTGTAGCATCTTTCTACATGGATGAAACAGAAATTGCCAACATTCACTGGTTAGAATATTTATTTTATGTTCAGCGTGACTCATCTCAGGAATTTTATGAGTCTGCATTGCCGGATACAACAGTATGGGCATCTGAACTTGCATACAATGATCCATACGTAGATCACTATTTCCGTTACCCAGGTTTCCGTTATTTCCCGGTTGTTGGTGTTAACTGGATCCAGGCGAACGACTACTGTGTATGGAGAACTACAGTAGTAAACAATCAGCTTGCACAAAATGCAGGTATGGAAGTTCCTGAAGGCGGTGGACGTATTCCATTGGAATCAGGTGTTGTTCTTCCAAACTACCGTTTACCATCTGAAGCTGAGTGGGAATATGCTGCTCAAGCACTTATCGGTAACCAGTGGTTAGATGAAAACCAAACACACAAACGTTTATATCCATGGGATGGTCACGCATTACGTAACCCTTATGGAAAACAAATGGGTATGTTCCTTGCAAACTTTAAAAGAGGTCGTGGTGACTATGCCGGTATCGCTGGTAAGTTAAACGACGGTGCAATGATCACTACTTACATCTACGAATTCCCACCAAATGATTTCGGTCTTTACTGTATGGCTGGTAACGTAAACGAATGGGTTTACGATGTTTACCGTCCTTTATCATTCCAAACATTTGATGACTTGAACCCATTACGTCGTAACGGTTTCTTAGATGAAGAAAAAGGATATGACAAAGCTGGTTTCCAGTCTTTAGTTGATGACCACGTACGTGTATACAAAGGTGGTTCTTGGAAAGATGTTGCTTACTGGATGTCTCCAGGTACTAGAAGATACATCGCTGAAGATTCAAGCACTGCAACAATCGGTTTCCGTTGTGCAATGATCCAGGCTGGTACAAACTATTAATAGATAGATTTTCATTCAAAAAAATCCCCTCTCGTTCATTGCGAGAGGGGATTTTTTTTGTCTTTATATTTTCAATCCAATGTCGTTTAGTTAAGAATTAGTTTATCGAATTCAAATTACCTTAATGATACAGAAACGGTCCCTTAAATGCGACGGCAATGTAGGCCGATCCTACATTAATATAATGCTTTGCACAGCTTCATTGCCGTTTGGCTTTAGCCAACGGTTTTAGAACAATAAAATACGCAGCCCTTTAACTAAACGACGTTACATTTTCAATCCACAACCATTGCCAGCAAGCCAACACTCACTTTTGCAGCGCCGGCTTTTTTCAATAACATACCACAGGCCTCCAGTGTGGCACCGGTGGTTAATACATCATCAATCAGCAATACATGCTTCCCTTGAATGCGGTCGATATTTTTAATCGCATAAACTTCTTTCACATTCTGAAAACGTTTCGCGCGGTTGCTTTTCGCCTGGATGAATAAATTTCTTTTTCTGTACAGCACCTCTTCTTCCACCGGACAGCCTTCCAGCACCGTTGTAAATCCCTGTGCAATTTTAGTCGCCTGGTTATAACCTCTTTTTCTCATTTTCGATTGGTGCAACGGAATCGGAATGATCACATCAACATTTGCTTCGAGAAGTGATGCTTTTATACGGTCTGCCCAAATGGCCGCGATGCGCGTGGCTATGTCCGGTGAATCCCCGTATTTAATTGCGTGCAGGATTTTCTGTGTTTTGTTCCGTGCATCAAACGAGAGAAAAGCCCATACAAATGAAGGTCTTAATTCGATTGATAAACGGATGTACAATGATTCGGGCGAATAATCTTCATTCACCAGTGGCAAGGTACTCAGACATCCAGCGCACACATCGCTCTCTCCCTGGTTAAGCCCTGATTCGCAGACAATACAATGTGGCGGATACAATACATCCGATAAGCATGCGGAAAAAGATCCGATGCTTTTAAAAAGATTTTTCATAAAAAATATTCCCTTCGCTGATTGGTTCGTAAATTAGTATTTCCTTTGATAAAAAGTATATGGAATTTGAAGATCTTGATCTGAACAAAGACTGGAAGCGATTGATGTACTTCTTTATCCGCACCACGGGTAAAAAACCCACAACAAACACGTTGTTATTTCTTATTGGTGTAAACGAATTGGGAAAAGGGAAAAAAACTTTTTCCAAGGAAGAGAAACAAGACCTCATGCACATTGCCACCTGCAAACTGTTAAGTCTTTCCGGTTATTATGAATGGGAAGGGCTGGATTCAGAAGGCTGGCCGCATTATAAAATTGTTAAGTCTTTACCTAAACTCACCCTGGAAGAACAGGAAGACTTGCTGAAACTCCACATGATTGAATATTTTGAAGAGCAAATTCATGAAGAACGTGTGCGCGAAAAAAATGCTAAGGATGTGAGCCATTTAAAACCAATCATAAAACCCAAGTCATCTCCTTCTGCTGAAGAAGACAATACCTCACACGAATGAAAATCATTACCTATAATGTGAACGGCATTCGGTCCGCGATCACAAAAGGTTTGCTGAACTGGGCGCAGGCAACCAATGCAGATGTACTGTGTTTCCAGGAAATCAAAGCAACAGCCGATCAGATTGATGCCGAAGCTTTTAAGGCTCTGGGTTATACGGCTTACGCTTTTCCCGCACAGAAAAAAGGTTACAGCGGCGTAGCCATATTCACCAAAGAAATACCCAAACATGTACAGTTTGGTTGTGGCATAGAAAAGTATGATTTTGAAGGCAGAGTTATACGTGCCGATTATTCAAACTTCTCTGTATTAAATGTCTATATGCCTTCCGGTTCCAGTGGTGAAGACCGACAGAAATTCAAATTCGAATGGATGGATGATTTTCTGGAGTATGTGTCTGAATTGAGAAAAAGTTTTCCTAACTTAATTGTATGTGGAGATTATAACATCTGCCACAAGGCAATAGACATTCACAATCCGAAGTCGAATGCGAAAACCTCCGGCTTCTTACCCGAAGAACGGTTGTGGATGGATAAGTTCTTCGAATCCGGATTTATTGATTCCTTCAGGCATTTCAACCAGGAACCACACCACTATACCTGGTGGAGTTACCGGGCTGGTTCAAGAGGCAAAAATCTGGGCTGGCGTATTGATTATCTTGCAGTAACAGAGCCGCTGAAATCAAAAATTGTCCGCAGTGTGATTTTACCCGACGCCGTACATTCCGACCATTGCCCTGTTTTGTTAGAAATTATTAGTGAATAAAATTTGTTTCTATTCAGAATTTGGTATATTGCTTTACTAAAAAAACTAACGTTTCTTCGGCTTACTCCGTAGAAGCGAAAAAAAATTGAGTACAAAAAATAATTACTTACGATACAATGAAAAAATCGTTATTACCACTTTTACTAGCAGTTCTTGTAATGGGTTCCTGCTCCAATGACAAGGACGGAAGATCTGAAAATGCTGAAGCATTAATAGAAGCCAAAGGCGGTAAATACTCTGGTGGAATTTTTAAATACAACGAAGCGGAGTTTCTTAAAAACTTATTCCCTCATAACATTACAGATGCTACTTCTTACAGAATTGCATCTCAGGTTTATGAAGGCTTAATGAAGTTTACGCAAGACTCTTTGCACCTGACAAACGGTCTGGCAGAAAAATATACGATTGACGAATCAAAAACAGTTTATACATTCACTCTTCGCAAAGGCGTTAAGTTTCACGACAACGCTTGTTTCCCAGACGGTAAAGGCCGTGAGTTCACTGCAGAAGATGTTAAATATTGCTTCAGCCTGCTTTGTACTTCCAACCCACAGCAAAACCAGGGTTTCAGTATGTTCCAGGGAATCCTGAAAGGTGCTGATGCTTATTATGAAGCGAGTGCAGGTGGTAAAAAACCAGCATTTGAAGTAGAAGGTATCAAAGTTGTAGATAAATACACAATCGAATTCACACTTGTTGAACCAAACTCTATTTTCCTTTACAACTTAGCCCGTCCGTTCACATTCATCTTTGCTAAAGAAGCATACGAGAAATACGGACAGGAAATGCGTGTTAAAGCAGTAGGTACAGGTCCATTCGTAGTTTCAAGCATCGATGAAGGAACTTCTGTGAATTTATTAAGAAACCCGAATTACTATCTGAAAGATGAAGATGGTAACCAGTTACCATACTTAAATGGTATTGCTGTTAAATTCTTAAAAGATCGTAAAATTGAATTGATCGAATTCAAAAAAGGAAACTTCGACATGATGTACCGTCTTCCAACAGACTTCATCATCGACATCGAAGAACAGTCTGTTAAGAAAACCGGTGAATATGGTCTGTATGATTTACAGAAGAACCCGGAAATGGCTGTACACTTCCTTTCTTTTGCTAACCAGGGCAAAATGTTCAGCAACGTAAATCTTCGTAAAGCAATTTCTTTCGGTATCGATAGAAAAATGATCCTTGATAAAGTTCTTGACGGTGAAGGTGACGCACCAGGCTTCTGGGGTATTACACCGGTTAACGTTTTCCCTGAGTACGATGCTAAGTCAATTACCGGTTATACATTGAACCTTGATTCAGCAAACTACTACTTAAAGAAAGCTGGTTTCAAGAGCGGTGCTGATGTTCCTAAAATTGTTCTTGAGTTAAACTCAGATGGTGGACGTAACGAAGCTGTAGCTGCTGAAGTAAGAACACAATTGAAAAACAACCTGAACATCACA
Organism: Cytophagaceae bacterium; assembly: GCA_021151805.1. Lineage (GTDB taxonomy): Bacteria > Bacteroidota > Bacteroidia > Cytophagales > Cytophagaceae > Cytophaga. Next base: position 13,549 of record JAGKWN010000063.1, read on the forward strand.
ATCGAAACAAATGTTGTAACGACTGCAACATTGATTGATAACATGATCGGTGGTAAATCAGACTTATTCAGAGTAGGTTGGATTGCAGATTATCCTAGTCCGGAAAACTTCTTATGGTACTTATACGGTAAAAACGTACCTGCAAATGCATCGACATCTTCTTATCCAAACATGGCACGTTACAAAAACAGCAAGTTTGATGAATTGTACGAGAAAGGTCTTAAATCACAAACAAATCAGGAAGCTTATAAATATTTCTTAGAAGCTGAAAAAGTTGCAATGACTGAAGCTCCAATCGTAGTTCTTTGGTACGATGAAGCATACAGATTAATGCAACCAACAGTTAAAAACTTCCCTAACAACGCAATGCAATACAGAGATTTCACAAGTGTTTATTTAACTCCGTCTAAAAACGAAGCAAAATAATCAGCTGGGAAACTTCGTTAGAAGTAAGTACTGATATTTATAAAACCCGTAATAATTTCCTCAGAGAAATTTTACGGGTTTTTTCTCATACATTTAATTCATTTGTTTTTACTACAGGTATATTAAAATGATACATGGTAATACATACAATCAACTATTAGCCAATCTCAGGCAATACAAGAAGAAGTATTACCTGAACCGATTGCTGCGCGGTTCATTGATAACCATCGGACTTATCTCAACAGTCTTTTTAGCACTGGCTTTAACAGAACACTTCGGCCGTTTCAACAGCTTTGTTCGTTTATCATTTTTACTGCTACTGGCTGCGAGTATTGTCTATACCTTAGGCAGCTGGATCGTTACCCCCATCATTAAATTGTTTCAACTGGATAAAGCCCTTTCCAACGAAGAGGCTTCCAAACAAATAGGCGCATTCTTCCCTGAAATCAGTGATAAGCTTATCAATACCTTGCAGTTGCATGGCAGCAATAACTCTACTGACAACGATCTGATTTCTGCAAGTATCCAGCAGAAGACAAAAGAGCTGAATATGTTCACTTTTTCAGGCGCAATTGATTTGTCTGAAAACCGTAAGTATTTGAGGTATGCGTTGCCACCTATTTTTCTTATAATCATATTATTAATCGTAATACCAACTTTATTAACAGAGAGTGCAAACCGTATAATCAAATATAATAGTCAATTTTTAGTTCCGGCACCATTTCAGTTCAAAGTTTTGAATAAAAACTTTTCCGTTTACAAAAATCAGGACCTGGAAATTTCGCTCGAACTGACGGGCAATGAAATTCCGGAGCAATGTTATATCCTGGTTCACGGTCAGCGCTACAAACTCAAGAAAAAATCCGAAGGTATTTTCAGTTACGATTTCAAAAATGTTCAGCGTAATGAAGACTTCCGTTTTGAAGCTGCCGGATTTTTGTCTCAGGAATACGAACTGGAAGTAAGTGTCAAGCCCGATATTTTGGGTCTTGATATCGTGCTGGAGTTTCCTGCCTATATTAAAAAACAATCGGAGTCGATTAAAAACGGAGGCAACCTGACCGTTCCGGAAGGCACCGTTGCCACGTGGAACATTGAAACCGTTCACACAGAACAGCTGGACGTAGCTTTTGAAAGTGAAAAAAATAAACTGGTTCAGAATGAAAAATCAGGCGATCGATTCAGTTTCAGAAAGATGCTGAAAGCCGACGACAAGTATTCGATCCAGATTAACCGCAAAAAAGGCGCTGAAATTTCACCCATACAATATGCTGTGCATGTGGTTAAAGATCAGTTCCCTAATATTCTCGTAGAGGAATTCCGTGATTCAACTTTGTTGGAAGAAATTCAGTTTGGTGGTTCATTGTCAGATGACTATGGAATAAACCGATTGCTGATCCAGTATGTCATTAAAGATAAAAACAAGAAGGTTATTCAGAAAGGAACAAAGAATATTCCGGTTGATCGTGGAACACCCAATCAAACTTTTTACAGCACGTGGAACATCGATTCTATACAGATTGCACCTGGACAAGAGTTGGAATATTATCTGGAAGTATTTGATAATGACGGAGTAAACGGTTCCAAAAGTACAAAATCTACCTTATTTTCCTGGAAAATCCCAAGCAAGGAAGAAGTGGAGCAGGAGCTTAAAACAGGTTCAAGTTCAGCCTCTGACCAATTCCAGGAAATTGCTGAACAGGCCAAGCAATTGCAAAAAGAAATGCAGCAACTGGAAGAGCGCACCAAAACAAAAAAACAACTTTCCTGGCAAGACAAACAAGCCATGGAGGAGATGGTTAAAAAACATCAGGCACTTGAAAAAGAACTGCAACAGCTGAAAGAAAACTTAAATAAACTTCAGGAAAAGCAAGACAAATTTGACCCGGCCTCACAGGAACTGGCTGAAAAAATGAAGCAGCTGGAAAAACTGATGAATGAATTGCTGGATGAAGAGACGAAAAAACTGATGGACGAACTGGAGAAACTACTTCAGGAAAATGCCAAAAAAGAAGATATAGATAAAACCATGAAGGACTTATCGAATAAAGATAAGTTCCTGGAAAAGGAGATCGAGCGGAATCTGGAAATATTCAAACAGATGCAGTTTGACCGGGCGCTGGAAAATAACATTCAAAAGCTCGACGAACTGGCTAAAAAACAGGAAGAGCTTTCTGAAAAAACCACGGAGCAGAAAGGGTCAAAAGAGGAATTACTGAAGGAGCAGGAAGAATTAAATAAAGAGTATGATAAGCTGCAGGAAGACATGAAGCAGCTGGATGAACTGAACAAAGAACTGGAAGACAAAAAACCGCTTGAAAACCTGGAGCAGGAAAAGCAGGAAATTGACCAGGAGATGCAGAAAAGCAGCGAGCAGTTGGGTGGAGGTCAGAATAAAAAGGCAGGTTCTTCTCAAAAGAATGCGTCGGATAAGATGAAACAAATGTCGGCCAAGATGCAGGAAATGAAAGCCAACATGGAAGCTGCACAGGCCGAGGAAAACATGAAAGACTTGCGCCAGATTCTGGATAACCTGTTGCATGTTTCTTTTGATCAGGAAGCATTAATGAAGGAATTCCGGAAGGTACAGCAGACTGATCCGCGCTATATTACGCTTGGGCAGCAGCAGTTAAAACTGAAAGACGACAGCAAGATCATTAAAGACAGCTTGTATGCACTGGCAAAAAGAGTTCCGCAGATTGAGGCCTTTGTAACGAAAGAAGTAATTGCCATGAACCAACACATGGATGCTGCCGTACAACATATCAAAGAACGTCGTCCGGATCTGGCTGCTTCTGATGAGCAGTATGCCATGACCTCGATGAACAACCTTGCTTTGATGCTGAATGAAGTATTAAAACAGATGCAGCAGCAGATGGCCAGCAGCCAGCCGAAGATGGGCAATGCACAATGCAATAAACCAAAGCCAGGTTCCACGGGTAAGCCTAAAGCTGGCAACATGAGCCAGATGCAGCAGCAGTTGAGCCAGCGGATTGAGCAATTGAAGAAAAGTGGTTTAAGCGGAAAGAGTTTATCGGAAGAACTGGCGAAGCTTGCCGCCGAGCAAGAGATGCTGCGTAAGTCGCTTCAGGAGATGGAGCAGATGATGAAGGAGCAGGGCGGCAACCCAAGCAATGAGATTAAGAAGCTGAGTGAAATGATGGAGCAGACAGAGCGGGATTTGGTGAACAAGAACATCACCAACGAAACGATCATGCGCCAGCGCGAAATACAAACCCGTTTATTGGAAGCAGAGAAATCGATGCGTGAAAGAGATTGGGATAATAAACGAGAATCTAAAACAGCAAACCAGAAGCCAAATGATTATCCTCCGTCGCTGGAGAAATATCTGAAGGCAAAAGAAAAACAATTAGAATTAATTAAGACAATTCCGCCTTCTTATACACCCTATTTCAAAGAAGAAATAGACGATTATTTTAAGACGCTGGAGTGATCTGAATAAAATAACCGGTTAAGATTATACTTATTTTAGTTGAGCTTAGACTTTATTTTGTTATTAATTATCAATGAAATAACTTGCATTACATTTTAAAGAACACATGGAATCCTTGCGCATACAGATCCCTTCATTAGTAGAAAACATTCGCATCGTTGAAAGTTTTATTGATAATGTTAAAGACACATTTGAGATAGATGACGATATCTACGGTAACATCATGGTTGCTATTACCGAGTCGGTTAATAATGCAATCCGTCATGGTAACAACGAAGACACGAAAAAGAATGTGACGTTAACGGCTACCTGCACAGAAAACGTGTTGGTATTTACTGTTGAAGATGAAGGCCCGGGTTTTAACCCAGATACATTACCAGACCCAACGGCTCCTGAGAATCTTGAGAAAGTTGGTGGACGTGGAATCTTCCTGATGAAACATTTAGCTGATGAGGTTAAGTTTTCAAACGAAGGTCGTAAGGTTGAACTAACGTTTTTCAATAACTAATTTTGAAAGAAGAATCGATCAAATTCTTTACTGAAGATACCTCATATCAATTGAGGCAACGCAGCGAGATTCGAACCTGGCTAAAGAACATTGCAAAAAAGGAGAAGTATTCAATTCTTGAACTCAATTACATTTTTTGTTCAGACGAATACCTTCTTCAAATGAATAGAGATTTTTTAGACCACGACTATTATACCGACATCATCACCTTTGATAACAGCGAAGTTTCCGGCAAGATTGAAGGAGATATTTTTATCAGTATAGACCGTGTTAAAGACAACGCACAACAGCAAAAAACAAGTCTGAAAGATGAACTGCACCGTGTACTGGTACATGGCCTGCTTCATTTAACTGGATATAAAGATAAAACCAGTAAGGAACAGGAAATCATGCGGAAAAAAGAAGACTCGTCTCTATCTTTGCGCAGGTTCTGATTTAGGGTTTATTTAACCCAACGCAGACTAATATTCCTTAAGAATTTATATATAATCATCATTCCGAATCAGATTCCATTGCATAATTGTCCCACGTGGAACGTGCCTTAAATCTGGTTAGGCGGTTTAATCCAAAGATGAAAGCTGGACTGTTTCATGTAGAACAAACCAAAAGGGGGAAGGATTCTTTAAATCTGAAAGGAATTAAGCAACGAGCAGAATTGTTTATTGAAAGCCTGATGATTATTCCCAACGTTCTAAGGAATAACAGCTTTATAAATTCTTATAATAAGACGAATGTTTCACGTGGAACATAAATACAAATTGTCATTGCACTACTTATTAATTAAACCACTTTGTCAAAAGGAAAGTATGCAAGGCCATGGGACATCAGATATTAAATGAAATACCACAGAATATATATTCATACTGACGGTACATTAGAAACTTATAATGAAATCACCCAATTGCTAGGTGTTATACCTGAACCAATCGATACTTCAAGTAGATTTAGTAAGGGTTATAGTACTTGGACTTATAGCGTGGATACTTCAGAAGAAGATGGACCTTTTGATTTTATTAATATCTTCCTTGATCTATTAGAATCAAAATTTGCCGGATTAGAAAAACTAGGTGTAAATAAAAATACTGATATCTTATTTTGGCTTCTATACGAATACGATCGGCAATGTGCATTAGAATTTCACCCTGAAGAAATGAAGAGACTTGGGCAAAGTGGCGTTCATTTAAATATCGATTGTTGGGCCAATTAGATGAAACAAATCATTATAAACAGAAGAGATGTTTCACGTGGAACATAAATTAGTAAGAAGCTTAAAAATTTATTAGGAACGTTCCACGTGGAACACTAGATTCAATTCATTCTATTAGGTATAAAGAATGTTCCACGTGAAACATAAGGAACGATAGAGAAAAGGTAAAAGACCTTCCAGGATTAGATAAAGACGTTCCACGTGGAACAATTAAGATAAAAACAAACAGATAACAGATAGGATATGTTTCCTGAATACGATGTAATAGTTGTTGGTGCCGGACACGCAGGCTGTGAAGCTGCTGCTGCTGCTGCCAACATGGGATCGAAAGTATTGCTTGCTACTATGAATATGCAGACCATTGCGCAGATGAGCTGCAATCCTGCTATGGGTGGTGTAGCAAAAGGACAGATAGTACGTGAAATAGATTCTTTGGGAGGATTATCCGGGATTGTATCAGATAAATCTATGATACAATTCCGTATGCTAAACCGCTCTAAAGGTCCTGCTATGTGGAGCCCACGTACACAGAACGACAGGCATATGTTTGCCTGGGAGTGGCGCATGCAATTAGAAGCTTTGCCTAATGTAGACTTTTGGCAGGAGATGGTATCAGGCCTGTTGGTTAAAGATGGTAAAGTATGTGGTGTGCGTACAGGCTTAGGCATTGAGATCCCTTGTAAATCGGTCGTATTGACCAACGGTACTTTCCTGAATGGCATTATTCATATTGGAGAGAAACGTTTAGGCGGTGGTAGAACAGGAGAGAAAGCTGCAACGGGTATAACCGAGCAATTGATAGAACTAGGCTTTGAAAGCGGAAGAATGAAAACCGGAACACCTCCACGTGTCGATGGAAGAAGCCTGAACTACGCCGTTATGGAAGAACAGCAGGGAGATGAGAATCCTTCTAAGTTCTCTTATTCAAAAGAAACAAGTGCACTTACCACACAACGTTCCTGCCACATTACTTATACCAATCAGGCAGTACATGAAACCTTGAAAGAAGGCTTTGACCGCTCTCCAATGTTTACAGGAAGAATCAAAGGACTTGGACCGAGATATTGCCCTTCTGTTGAAGATAAAATCAATCGTTTTGCTGATAAGGAAAGACACCAGATCTTTGTTGAGCCGGAAGGTTGGAATACGGTGGAAGTATATGTAAACGGTTTCTCGACTTCATTACCAGAAGATGTGCAGTACAAAGCACTAACTAAAATAGCAGGATTTGAGAACGCTAAAATGTTCCGCCCAGGTTATGCTATCGAATACGACTTCTTCCCACCAACACAATTGCAATTAAGCCTTGAAACAAGACTTGTAAAGAACTTATTCTTTGCCGGACAGATAAACGGAACAACCGGGTATGAAGAAGCAGCCTGCCAGGGACTAATGGCTGGTATCAATGCCCATAAGTCTGCTAAAGATGAAGAACACCTGATCTTAAAACGTTCAGAAGCTTATATCGGGGTTCTTATAGATGACTTAGTAAATAAAGGTACCGAAGAGCCATACCGTATGTTTACCTCCAGGGCAGAGTACCGCATTCTGTTAAGACAGGATAATGCCGATTTACGTCTTACACCCATTGGTTATAAAATCGGTTTGGCGAAAGAACAACGCTATCAGGATATGCTGCAGAAGAAATCTCAAAGTGAAAAACTGGTTGAAGAAATTAAGAACACCAAAATACAGCCAGATATTGCTAACCCGATCCTAGAAGAAAAAGGATCAGCACCGATAAGAGAAAAAGTAGCCTTATACAACCTGCTTAAGAGACCGAATATGGAAATAGAAGGTTTCGCAACACAGGTACCTGAAATAGGGGAAATGCTGCAGCCTTATACACAGGAAGAAATTGAACAGGCGATGATCGAAGTGAAATACAGAGATTATATCGACAAGGAAGAACAAATGGCTCAGAAGATGACCCAACTTGAAAACCTTGCCTTGAATCCGGATTTCGATTACAAGAAAATACAAGCTTTGTCTTTAGAAGCAAGAGAAAAACTTAGCCGAATAAAACCAGCAACACTTGGACAAGCATCCAGAATAAGCGGGGTGAATCCATCAGATATTTCGATATTAATGATCTATATGGGTCGATAAAAATATGTCAGTACAAATTACCAAATGCAATTATTGTGAATGTGATGACTTAACATCCATTCTGAAAGTTACCGATCACAGCGTTTCGAAAGAACCATTTGAATTATTAGAATGCTTTTGCTGCGGATTGATTCATACCAATCCCCAACCTGCAGAAACAGAAATTGGAAGATACTACCAATCGGATGCATACGTTTCTCATACAGATACTAAGAAAGGATTGATCAATAGCTTATACCACATTGCTCGTAAATGGACATTGGTTAAAAAAAGTAATCTGATCAAAGAGTATCATATTAAAACTTCCTTGCTGGATATCGGTTGTGGTACTGGCTACTTTGCCGAATTCATGGCGGAAAAAGGATTCAAGGTAGATGTACTTGAACCGGATGCTGAAGCAGCTAAACAGGCAGAACAGAAATTAAACAAGAAACCTTTTTCTTCTTTACATGAAATAACCGGGAAGTATAAAGTAATAACCATGTGGCATGTATTTGAACATGTACATGATATCAATAAAACTTTTGAAAGGCTGAATAGCCTGTTAGATAAAGATGGTATCCTGGTTATCGCAGTGCCAAACCCCGAATCTCCGGATGCTAAACTTTACAAATCAGACTGGGCTGCTTATGATGTACCACGCCATTTGTATCACTACAAAAAAAGTGTTATCAAGCAGATTGCAAACCGGTATGATATGAAAGTAAACAAGATTGTACCCATGAAGTTGGATAGTTATTACATCAGCATGTTGAGTGAAAAATATAAAAACGGATCGATTGTAAAAGCCTTCTGGAATGGATTTATTTCAAATGTAAAAGCAGGTGCAGACAATACTTCAAGTCTTATTTATATAATCGAAAGAAAATAATGGTAAGAATTTATTTACTACTTTTTTGTTGTTTCCTTTTTGCCGGCTGTGCAAATATCGTAAACCCAACCGGGGGACCTCGTGATACCGAAGCTCCAAAGGTTTTATTTTCTTTTCCTAAAAACGGTCAGAAAAATTATAAAGGGAATACAATTATTCTTAATCTGAATGAAGAAATTGCCGATAACCAACTTAGCAATAAAATTCTGGTAAGTCCAACGATTGACGGACAGTATACCGTGAAGATCAAAAAGGGGATACTCAAATTAACCTGGGCAGATACTCTAAAAGAAAATACAACTTATACCTTTAATTTTGTAGAAGGTATAAAAGATCTGACCGAAGGCAACACAGTCAAATCCTATAGTGTAACTTTTTCTACCGGGCCGGATCTGGATTCAAATACGTTCGAAGCATCCATAAAAAAACAAAATGGACTAGCATCAGGCAGCAATCAGAAAATATTACTTTTTGAAAAAACCGATAGTTTCCAAAAGCTACTCAATAAAAAACCTGAATATGTCGGAATCATCGACTCAGGGAAAGTAAAAATGACGTACTTAAAGGAAAAAGAGTATACGGCAATAGCTCTTGAAGACAATAACAAAAATAATAAATGGGATAAAAATGAGCCAGTAGACATTGAAAATTTAACTATAAAAAATATAGCAAAAAGTGAATTTGATGTACAGCCAACCATCCTGGACTCAACAAAATTGATTTCAGTAAATGCACAAAATAAAATTATCAATTTACTGTTTAGTAAAGGTTTACAAAGAATTTCTGTAAAAGATGCAAATGGTCAATATCTACTTACAAAAGAATCCTCCCGCAGATATTATATCCAGAATGAGCATAATCTTGCAGATAGTACAAAAATACAAATTGAATTTGTTGATTCTATGGGCATAAGTGGTCAATATGAAAAGAAAGTAAAATTCAAAAATATTGATTTACAAAAAGATAAAGACTCAATTATCAACATTAGAAATACCAACAAAAAATATCTAATCAGTCCAAAACTTGATTCTGTACAATTTTCAACAGATAAAATCTACAAAGATATACAACCTATAATAACAGCAC
>JAGKWN010000064.1 GCA_021151805.1 Cytophagaceae bacterium
TTTTTATTGTGTTTGCATGTTTTTTGTATTAGTTTCGTACAAATACAAAAAATATTTTGTCTGATCTTTTTTCTTGTAATTATCCAAAATAATGGAGTGTCATGGAAGATTATAATAAAATCATTGAATCCCTTGGTGTGCGATACATCAAGTCTAAATCCATTCGTATTGTTCAATCGCTTACAGTAGATAATTATTACGATGTCAGCAATATGATTGTGTTGCTGCACAAAGGTGAGATTTCATTTGGTGAAGAAAGAACGAAAGTAAAGGAAGGCGAACTATTGTTTATTCCTGGCGGTCGTTCTGTTTCTATTTCTTATGGTTCTGGCAATACAATCAAATTGTCAAACGAAGAATTGTTAACCAACCGTGAAAAATTTCTTAACTCGGTTGTTGACCCTGCGTTGATTGGCACAGATCCTAACTCTTTCAGTTATGTTTCTTTTGAAGCAAAGGTGTTTGATTCTGTAAACTTCTTTACCTCGTTAGATATTCCTCCGTTCATTATTACTGACACGCCTAAATTAAGTCAGTACATTCTTGATACGGTACAGGAAGATTTGGCAGATGAAGCAGGTAAAGACAGAGTGATCAATATTAATACCGATCGTATTGTTGTTGAGATCATTCGTTTCATTCTGCGTAAAAATCTGTTTGTTGAACGTTTGGCAACCAATAGTACATACTTCAAGGATCCGCGCTTACTGGACATCTTTGCTTACATTAAAAAATACCTTGGTGGAGATTTATCAAACAAAGTTTTGGCCGGTGTTGCAAACGTATCAGAAGATTACGTAGGACAGTATTTCAAAATGCTTACAGGTATCAATCCGCAGGATTATATCGAATACCAGCGTATGGAAAAAGCCGTAGATCTTTTGAGAACATCCAAGAAGAGTATCCGTGAAATTGGTGGTGAAGTAGGCTACAAAGACACGGCTTATTTCTGCCGCAGATTTAAAATGATGTTTGGAATTCCTGCGGGAAAAATGAGACGCAGAGAATCATTGATGAATATTTAAAAGTTTAGTTTAATAGAATACCGTTCAGTTTTGGAGGTCACCTATGTAGAAGGTGGCCTCTTTTTTTTACAGCTTGTAACTATTCTTATTCAGGTTTAAGGTACTTACCTGCTGTCCCACTTCTGTAAGGAAGGATGCATTCTTTTCGACACCCGTACCAACTACAATTAAATCTGCGCCGGCATTCAATGCAGCCAGGGCTTTTTCAGCAGTATTCAAACCACCGCCAACAATTACCGGGCAGTCAACTGCTTTGCGCACGGCAGCAATCATTTCAGGATGCACCGGCTGATGTGCACCGCTGCCACCATCCAGATACATGAGCTTCAAACCAAGCATTTCGCCCGCCAGTGCTGTAGATGCTGCAATAGAAGGCTTATCGTATGGCAAAGGAGTTGTATTGCTGATATAAGAAGCTGTTGTCTGCTTGCCGCAATCTACCAGCATATAACCGGTGGGAAGCACTTCAAGCTTGCTTTGTTTAATGATTGGCGCAGCAACAACATGTTGTCCGATCAGGAAGTCTGCATTGCGACCGGAAATCAACGACAATAATAAAATCGCGTCTGCGGTAGGTTCAACCTGCAAATAACCTCCCGGAAATAAAATCACCGGTATGGATGTTTTCTGCTTTATGCGTGCTACAATTTCCGGCAGGTTGTATTTAGACAATAAACTTCCGCCCAGAAAAAAATAATCTACATGACTTTCCTTCGACAATTTCAATATGCTGTCAAACAAAACATCATCCAGTTTATCAGGATCCAGAAGTACTGCAAAGGATTTTATTCCATTGCGTTTTTTTTGATTTAGTTCTTCGTAAATATTCATCTATGTGAATCTTCATTGCCACCATGAGCTCTTTTCTCAAGAATGCCCAACACCAACATATATAATTTATGCTGAAAGTATCCGCTGCGTATGGATAAAGACATCAGCCATGCAGCAACCATAAACATGCATCCCACAATTACAAAGCCCAGGTACGAACTCTCTAATATGATGTTTAAATAGAAGCTCAATCCAAAGCCCAGAAATAATAACATCATTAAAAAAATAAATGAGATAATGATGATCAGAAGAATACTTGCTAAAACATCAGAAAGCTTTTTGTAGATCTCTATTCTCCAGCTATCAACTTTTGACTGGAACAGCTGCTGCACAACATCTACAACTGCCTGCGATTTAAAAAGGTCGAATAAGAGTTTAAGCATAGCTTTTTGTTTTTAGATTATCTTAAAGTTAACAATTTAGGCAATTGATAAGTGCTACTTGAGTGTTTTTTTTATTTTGTATAAAAGTACCTGAAGCTGCTTAATTCTTTTTCCTGCATTGGATCAACAAACAATAAAAAATTGCAAGCCACCCCAAACACTGGTGTTATACCATTGCTGTTGTATGGTTCTGATGCCGGCACATACAGGTAATTCGTTTCCCGCGATGCATATATGCCAATATAGTAGGCTTTATCAATCAGATAACCTACATCAATTCTAAGGTTTGTATAATCTATGAATCGTTCTTTAAAAAAAGATACACCGTCTTTTACAAAATCAAACTGAACAAAAGGTTTGTACGACATGAAAACTGCAAGGTGATTATTCTGCACCGGAATATATTTCCCAAGTCCAAGGCTTATCCCTACCCTGCCAATCATGGGTCTTCTGGTACTGGTAGTACCACTGCTGGTTGTTGTATTTAGTGTTCCTTCGGTGTAATTAAATTGTTCGTACAGAAATTCTTTAGAAAATAATAATCCGAACAACTCGCCCCGGTGCTGAATGTACAGGCGCGTAGTATAATTATAAACACCTGCGCCATTCACATTAATCCGTTCAGAAGCCCCGACAAACCATTTTTCTGTAAGGCCTACATCAATGCCCGGCTTTATGTTCCAGCGTGTCTGCTCGGTAATGGAAGCGTATAGTGCATTGGTGTTGTATACACCTTCGAGATATGCGTTTATGTTTGATTGCTTCAGCACAATATCCAACCGCGGTGTCAGCTGAAATAATGTTTGCTGGTATTCTTTATGCACGGGAACGCTGCCGCTTTGTGCTGCTGCACCGGCAGAAAAAAACAGGATGATATAAAAACAAAGCAGGCGCTGCATCTACACAAGTTACTAAATGTGTTTAAATAAGAAAAGACCCTTTATGCGGGTCTTTTCAGGTATAGAATACATCTTTTTATGATTACTCTTTATTCTTTTTATGCTTCAGCACTTTTGCCTTTACATAGAATATGATCTCTTCTGAAATATTTGTGATGTAATCACCTACACGTTCTGTCTTGCGGATCATAGAAAGCAGATAAATTCCTTGCATTACTTTTTCGTGATCCTGGTTGCCACGGATATATTCTGCAAGCATGTTGTTCGCATTTTTGTTGATCTCATCCAGAATTTCATCTTTAGAGAAAACCGTACGAGCCAGCTTGGTGTTATCCGTTTCAAAAGATTCGCATAATATATTCAGCATTTCCAGTACAATGGAAGTCATTTCCTTGAAACGCATTTTTTCGATCAATACCGGATCAAATGGTTTCTCAGACATCAATAAAAATTTACATAAACCTTCTGCATTATCACCGATACGCTCCAGGTCTGAAACCATTTTCAATGAAGCAACCACAAAGCGTAAGTCAATCGCAACCGGGTTGAACAATGCTAAAATATGTTCGCAACGGCTATCGATTTTTAATTCGCTGCCGTTTACTCTTTTTTCATTTTTCAAAACCTCTTTAGCAAGGTCCTGATCGAAGGTATAGAAAGCTGTGATACTTTTCTCCATTTGTTCTTTCACAAGGAGTGTCATATCAATCAGTTCACTTTTTAATTCGCCTAATTCTGTTTCTAATAGATTCATATGTGTATTGAATCAATGTTATGAAAAATGTTTTACGTATATCACAGAAAAAAGGATGGATCAACCGAATCTTCCTGTAATATAATTTTGTGTGCGTTCTTTTTTCGGGTTGGTGAATAAGGTTCTTGTATCATCGTATTCAACCAGTTCTCCCATATAGAAGAATGCTGTTTTATCACTTGTTCTGGAAGCCTGCTGCATGTTGTGTGTAACAATCATGATGGTATAAGAAGCTTTCAGGTTATAAATAAGTTCTTCGATTTTTGAAGTTGAGATCGGATCGAGCGCCGAAGCAGGTTCATCCATCAACAGGATTGATGGTTCAACCGCAAGTGCACGTGCAATACATAAACGCTGCTGCTGACCTCCTGATAAAGCCAATGCAGATTTTTTCAATTTATCTTTTACTTCATCCCAAAGTGCTGCCTGTTTCAGCGACCATTCAACTTTATCGTTGATGTATTCTTTGTTTGAAATTCCGTTTACACGCAAACCGTATGCAACGTTTTCGAAAATTGATTTTGGAAACGGGTTTGGTTTCTGAAATACCATACCTACAGCCTTACGTAATTCATTTGTATTCACTGAAGGTGAATTGATATCAACCCCGTCAATCAGAATGTTTCCTTTTACCTGGCAATTGTCGATCAGGTCATTCATACGGTTCATGCAACGTAAGAATGTTGACTTACCGCAGCCGGATGGGCCGATCAGTGCCGTAACCGTATTCTTCTTAACACTTAGCGACACGCCCTTCAGGGTATGGTCTAAGCCATAATAAACGTGTACGTCTTGAGCTTCAATTTTCATCTTTTTAAGATTTAGTCTGAACGTCGGCTGTTGCTGTCAACATTCTAATTCCAGACATATGTATGCTAAATTCTTTCTTTCAATATTCTTCAAACGGTATTATTACCACTTGATTTTTTTCTGCCAGCGGTAACGTAGATACACCGCGGCACCGTTCATGATAAAGGTTATTGCCAACAGGATAATAATCGCTGCTGCTGCGTTCACCTGGAAATCGTGCTGGGGTTTACCAATCCAGTAGAAGATCTGTATCGGTAATACTGTAAAGGATTCTGTTGGCCAGGTTGGCACCGATGTGATATAGGTTGCCGCACCAATTACAATCAAAGGGGCTGTTTCGCCGATGGCTCTTGAAATTGCCAGGATCGCTCCCGTTACAATACCCGGAATGGATGCAGGTAAAATCTGATACCAGATTGTTTGCCACTTTGTAGCGCCTAATGCAAGTGATGCTTCACGCAGGTTGTAAGGAACTGTTTTTAATGCTTCTCTCGTAGAAACGATGATGATTGGCAGGATCAATAAAGAAAGTGTCAAGGCGCCGGTAATTGCGGTATCGCCCAGCATCAGAGTTCTTGAAAAGATTTCCAGACCTAATAAACCATAAATGATAGAAGGAATACCGGCCAGGTTCGAAATATTAATTTCTAATATGTTCGACATTCTGCTTTTGGAATTGTATTCTTCCAGATAAATACCAGCTCCGATTCCGATCGGGAATGCGATCAATGTGGTTAAACCCATGATCCAGAGTGTACCGCCCAAAGCTGCATAAATGCCGGCTTTGCTTGCTCTTCTGGAAGACGAATCCTGGAAAAATTCCATGTTGATACGTCCAAAGCCATCTGAAAACACATCGTATAACAATACGCACAGTACCAGTATACCGATGCCTGTTGCAAACAATGCAATAAACTTATATGATTTGTCCTGAAATTCGTACCACTTGTTTTTGCGCACATGTTTCTGGCGCATTCTTTTGCCTAGTTTCTTCGCCATAAAACTTATTTATAAACTTGTTGGTAACGTTTCTTCAGCCAAAAACTAATATTGTTCAGTAATAATGTAATTACGAACAAACTCATACCAACCGCATAAATGGTCTTGTATTCGATGGAGTCGTTGGCAACGTCTCCGTTCACCGTTTGTACGATGTAGGTCGTTGCAGTCTGCACCTGGTTCAATGGGTTGAACGTAAGTGTTGGTTTGTTACCTGCTGCAATAGCTACGATCATTGTTTCTCCAACGGCTCTTGATAGCGCCAGGATGATTGATACTGCTATACCTGAAAGGGCTGCAGGGATAATAACTTTAAAAGCTGTTTGAAATTTTGTAGCACCCATGGCATAAGAACCTTCTCTTAGTGCTCTTGGTACGGCATACAACGCATCTTCACTTAAGGAAGAAACCAGAGGCAGAATCATGATCCCCATAATGATACCCGGAGCAAGCGCGTTGAAATTGCTCAGTTCCAGACTCGGGAAAAGACTTTGAATAAATGGCGTTACGAAAGCCAGCGCAAAATATCCGTAAACGATTGTCGGGATAGATGCCAGTATTTCTAAAACCGGCTTTACAATATTGCGCACGCGGGAAGTTGCGTACTCACTTAAATAAACGGCAATGGTAATTCCAAGCGGTACAGCCACACACATGGCAATGAATGTTGTTAAGAATGTACCTGCTAATAATGGGAGAATCCCGAAGTGTTGCTGGTCTTTAGCAAATGATGGAGACCATTCTGTATCTGTTAAGAAGTCCCATATCGGAACCACCTGAAAAAAACGGGCTGTTTCAAATAACAGAACCGATATAATGCCTACAGTTGTTAAGATCGTTAACAAACTGCAGGCAAATAAGAATGCTTCAATAAATTTTTCGGAACGCTTCATTCAGTAATCAGCAATTAATGCTGAGTAGATTGTAATATTTCTTCTAATTTAACTCCAACAGTAGACTTCAAAGTTAAGAAAAGAGATCCAGTTGTACCAGCCGCGAAACGAGCTTTTACTAATTTATATGCTTCCGGAGATAATGCTACATAACCTGTTTCAGGAACCAATGTAGAAGCATTATCAATGTAGAAGTTTACATATTTTGTAACTTCCGGTCTTGCAGCCGAAGTCTTATTGATATAAATTAACAATGGTCTTGATAATGGCTGGTAAGTACCGTTTTCAATTGTTTCTTTAGAAGGAATAATTGCGCCTTTACCGTTTGTATCATTTTTATCATCCAATGCAACCAGTTTCAGTTTGTCCTGGTTTTCAAAGTAGTATGCATAACCAAAGTAACCCAATGAATACTTATCACCGGATACCCCGCTTACTAAACCGTTATCATCTTCACTGGCTGTATAATCTGTTCTGCAGGATCTTGCTTCACCTACGATTGCTTCAGTGAAATAATCAAATGTACCAGACTCTGTACCAGCACCGTATAGGTTTATTTTTTCATGCGGCCAGCCAGCACGTACCTGATCCCAGTGTGTGATTGTGCCTTTAGCAGCTGGTTCCCAGATTTTCTTTAATTCTTCAACTGTAAGGTGGTCTACCCAAGTGTTTTCCTTGCTCACTACCACTGCTAAACCATCATAAGCGATCGGAATTTCAAGATATTGAATGTTATTTTTAGCGCAATCTGCATCTTCTGTTGCTTTGATTGGTCTGGAGGCTCCCGTTACATCAATCTCGTTACGGATGAATTTTTTGAAACCAGCACCAGTACCTGATGCGTTTGCTGTTATTTTTACAGAAGGGTTTTCAATTTCAAACTCTTCCGAAACTGCTTCAGAAATAGGATAAACCGTTGAAGAACCATCTACTTTGATAGCTGCTTCACTTGCTGTAGAATCTGTACCTTCAGACTTCTGATTTTTGCTGCCACAAGCGAATAAAATGCTGGAAGCAAATACGATAAAGACGATTTTTTTCATTTTATGAATAATAGAATTGGTGATACATATACGATTTGATGTACCTAACCCATAGAACGGCCGCAAGTTAAGTACTATATTTTACTTTAAATATTATTTAATTGTAAAGTTGGGTTTTTAATCGTCGAATGGAGGCCGGAAACGAATAAAACACCTGATTTTGATACTGCCAGGGGGGAGCCTTGCTGCACAAAGCGGCTGATTGGATGGCGATAATTAAAAAAGAAATGCTATCCGAGATGTGACCGGATAGCATTTCTTTTCTTGTTTTTTATTTTTCCGGATGCGGGAATTTCGGTTCATCCTGAGGCTTCCTTCCGTTTTTCTTAAATAACGTATGGAACTCATCAAAGATCACATAGATTGTATAGGCAGTGTTTGCTTCCACGTTTCTCTTTCCATAAGAAACCGTTGGCTGTGTAGGTACCTGATCGATATTATATAACAAGTTTACCTGGTAAGTAATACCTGCTTCCACACGGATCGGATATTGTGTTGGCAATTTCCAACCGATCATTGCCACCGTCCTGTTCTGATTCAGCATTTTGTTCACTTCAATGCTCTTACCCATAGATAAGAACAATTCGTTCCATGCATTCAGGTAAATTGTATTTTTCTGCATTTTAGCGCTATTCAGTAATAACTGAGCGCGGATCTGCCAACGGAATCTTCCCTGGTGGCTGCTGCCATTGCCTTGTCCAATGTCGTTTGGATAGAAGCTGTAACCCTGGCCTAAATCTTCCATAAAATATGTTGATTTGCTTCTATTACCAACGAATCTGAATTCGTATCTGTAACGGTTAGAGAATAATAAACGACCAAGCTGGCTGTTTACTGTAATCTGCGGACAGATTCTGAATTCAGGAAAAACAGCTTGCCCCTGATCTTTCCCTTCTACTTTGTAAACACTGCCTTCCTGCGGCGGAGTCCATGTAATCCAGTAGCCTATAGGAGATAAAGAGAAACGAAGTTTTTTAGGGATTACCCAATAGTGGATCCAGGGTCTCAACACCTGCTGGTATGGGTCTTTGAAAATATTTCCGTGGTTGCCACCTTCAATGTAGTTGGCATCTGCCATTCTGCGGTATTGGTAATCAACCTGGTACTGCCATCTCTGCAATGAATCGATAGAACCGCTAAAGTTGTATTCAGACCAGAAAGAATTCCTATGGGTATAGG
This sequence comes from Cytophagaceae bacterium, assembly GCA_021151805.1. GTDB lineage: Bacteria > Bacteroidota > Bacteroidia > Cytophagales > Cytophagaceae > Cytophaga. The sequence continues at coordinate 8,817 of JAGKWN010000064.1, forward strand.
CTCTCGGGTGGGCCGCAAAATTCTGCGATGGAGTCGTTTGTGCATGGGTGCACACCATTCCTGCAATAGTCAGTGCTACTGCTACAATAAGTTTTTTCATTTTTAATACGAGCTATTCGGGTGCAAAGCAACACTCCTATTATTACCTCAACATCACTCCAATGTTACCAAATTGTTAAGGCGTTCTTTTTATGTATGATTCCTTACATAAACAATTCATACACAATTAATAAGGGGATAATTTTGAGATAATACGACTTATATACATTTGCCCCTGAATAAAAATTAACCGTTTTTTATTATGTCATTGATCACTTCAACCGGGCACTTTATAGATCTTCAGCTATTTGCCAACGACATACAGCTTGTCAACATTAAGGTTTATAACATTTTAGGAGAAAAAAAATTATCCCTTTGGGAAGAACTGAAAAAGGGGGAAAATAATCTGGTGATTAATGTTTCGGATCTTGCCAAAGGAACTTACCGGGTAACGATTTCTTATCTGAATGAAAAACTGAAAGAAGAACGTTTTACATTGTACTGATGTGATCATTCATCACTGACACAGACCTGGATTCGCTGGGGAAAACATAATCGTAGGTAGCTCTTTGCAGGTAGGCTATTTCAGACAAATTGAAAACTGCAAATACTGGCTCACGCTCCTCTTTTGAGTAGGTGTATTCTTCCAGCATGGTCATGCCTTTGATCTGATTTTTTGCTTCATCAAATTCATACAAGCGGAATGAAGACAGCTTGATGTTGCCATTATAAAGCGTAATGTTCAAAGCAATGTGGGGTCTTTTCACTGTTTGCTTCTTTATAATGTCTTTAAGTTTGTTTTTTATCTCAGCCTGTTTCATACTCATATATTCTTTTTAATGTTCAATGCCGAGGAAGCTTTTACATCATCAAATGCCGCGTAACGCGGTTTATAAATCGTTACGTCTTTATTCGAAAGACGTGCCATATTTTCAAACACAAACAATGGATCATCAGCATCTTCTGTTGTGTCGCGATCTTCATCAAACGACTCGTTGTAATAGATCAGTTTCCAGTCGCCGTGAATGGTTTCAACCAATGCAGAAAGGGTTTCAACCCAATCGCCTGAATTCAGGTATTCAACGCCGTTGTATTCTTTGATTGCCGGCTGGTGAATGTGACCGCAGATCACACCATCACATTTTCTCGAACGCGCCAGCTCAGCAAGCTCCATCTCGAAATCAGAAATATAAGACACAGCCGACTTTACTTTCTGCTTCACTACCTGCGACAATGAGTAATAGGGTAACCCACGTTTAACACGGTAGTTGTTGTAATGTTTATTGATCCACAATAATAATGTATAGCCTACATCGCCGAGTTTAGCGATCCATTTCAACTTTGTAGTAACGGTATCAAATACATCTCCATGCACCACATAATAAGACTTGCCTGTTGCGCCAACATGTACATGTTCTCTCTCGATATGAATATTGCCGAAAGACAATGGAAGAACCGTATCTAAAAAATCATCGTGGTTACCTCTTAAATAGTAAACTTTTGTTTTATGCTGTTCAGTCATTTTAATGACTCTTCTGAAAAAACGGGTATGTGATTTTTTCCATTTCCCGTATTTCTGCAGCTGCCAGCCATCAATAATATCCCCGTTTAAAAGCAACGTATCACAGGTGTGATTCTTTAAAAAATTAGACACCTCTTTTGCCTTCGATCCCGAAGTTCCCAGGTGAATATCTGAAAGCACTATTGTTCTGTAGTGAGTTTTCATGATGTGCGTGTTTAGTAATCGTAAATAGAGCTGGCCATCACTTTTTACAGGCCTTACAAAAAAACAACTTTCGTGTAAGTTGGCCATTAGGCTTTTGTTATGATATTGTTACGAAACACACCTGCGGGTAACAATATCATAATGCTGGCATAACACAGAGTATATACCTTACCTGTATTTTTATACTGTCAACTAAACAATTACTGCTATGTTGAAAATATCAAGAAAAATCCTGGCGTATTTTCATCAGCTGATTGAAAATTACCTGATCAGCAGATGGGTAGAATTCTATTCTCCCTTTCGTGTGAGACCTTCTGCAACGCTCTAAGAACAAAGAATGAAAATATTGTATGCCATACAAGGCACCGGCAACGGCCATTTGAGCCGGTCGATGGATATTGTGCCTATACTCCGGAAGAAAGGTGAAGTTGATGTGTTAGTGAGCGGTGTACAAGGCGATCTGTCACTGCCCTTTCCTGTAAAATATCAATTCAAAGGTTTGAGTTTTATTTTCGGGAAGTCTGGTGGGGTAGACATGTACAACACCTTTGTAAAATTAAAATCAAAAAGATTATACAACGAAATCAAAGAATTGCCAATCGAAGAATACGATCTGGTAATTAATGATTTTGAACCGGTAAGCGCCTGGGCATGCTATGCAGCCAACAAACCCTGCATTTCCCTAAGCCACCAGGCCGCTGTTATATCACCGAAGTCCCCTAAACCAAGTAAGTTTGATCCGATCGGACAAATGGTGCTGCGTTATTACGCACCTACTACTGATCAGTTCGGCTTCCATTTTGAACGCTACGGAAAAAATATTTTTACGCCTGTAATCCGCCAGCAGATCCGCTCAGCAGAGATCAAGGATCTTGGCCACTATACGGTATATCTTCCGGCGTACGACGATGAACGCATTATGAAAACATTGTTGCGTTTTGAAAATGTACAATGGGAAGTTTTTTCCAAGCACAATAAAAAACCGGTGGTTGAAAAAAACGTTCGCATTGTTCCTATTCAGAATGAATTGTTTGTAAAAAGCATGGCCTCTTCAACCGGTGTTATTTGCGGAGCCGGATTTGAAACCCCTGCCGAGGCACTGTTCATGGGTAAAAAATTACTTGTTGTACCGATGAAAGGCCAGTATGAACAGCATTGCAATGCGGCGGCTCTGAAAAAGCTTGGTGTGCCTGTAATCAAAAGTCTGAAAAAGAAACATACACCAATTATTGAAGCCTGGCTGGCAAGCGATATCCGCATCGAAGTCGATTATCCGGATATAACCGAACGCATCATCGACCAACTGCTGGCCAAATTCCTTCCTCAGGAAAACGATGGGCTTTCGATTGCCAAAAAGTGGGAAAAAGAACTTAAATAAGTAATCATGCTTCTTTCTGAATCAGCACCAGGATTGCATATCAACCAGCAACAGCTGCGCGCTTATAAAAAACAATTGGATGCCGATTTTGTCTGGGGTGTATCTGCTTCTGCCTACCAGACAGAGGGCGCATACAACGCTGATGGCAAAGGCCCTTCCATCTGGGATACCTTTACCAACGAACAAAAAAATAAGATCAGGGATAAGAAGAACGCGAATATCGCCTGCGATTTTTATTCCCGTTATGAGGATGATCTGTTGCTGATGAAATCGCTGGGAATAAATAATTTCAGGTTTTCTATTTCCTGGCCCCGCGTGATGCCTGCTGGTACAGGAGAAGTCAATGCCGCTGGCCTGGGCTTTTACGATCGCCTGATAGACCGTTGCCTGCATCATGGCATTACGCCCTGGGTGACGCTGTATCACTGGGATCTGCCGCAGGCGCTTGAAAATAAAGGCGGCTGGACCAACCGGCAGGTTGTAAGCTGGTTTACCGATTATGTTAACGTGTGCGTTAAACATTTCGGCGACCGCGTTAAGCACTGGATGGTGATGAACGAACCAATGGTATTTGTAGGTGCCGGTTATTTCCTGGGTCTGCATGCACCGGGCAAACGCGGCATGAAGAATTTTTTACCTGCCATACACCACGCCGTATTAAGTATGTGCGAAGGTGCACGTGCCATCAAAGCAATTCAGCCGGATGCGGAAGTGGGCACAACATTTTCCTGCTCCCATATCGAACCTTACCGCAATCTTGAAAAAGATCATGTGGCTGCCTTCAAAGTAGATGCGCTGTTGAACAGAATGTTCATCGAGCCGGTGCTGGGTATGGGCTATCCTGTAGAAACACTCAAGCCTTTACAGAATATTACGCAGTACATCCTGCCAGGTGATGAATATAAAATGAAATATGATTTTGATTTTATCGGTATTCAGAATTATACCCGCGAGTTTGTAAAACATTCCTGGTTCACGCCATACCTCAATGCACGCCTGATCTCAGCCCCTAAACGGAAAGTTCCGCATACCTTGATGAACTGGGAAGTATATCCGGAATCTATTTATCAGATGATCAAAAAATTTGATGCTTATCCGGGTATTAAAAAAATTCTGATTACCGAAAACGGTGCTGCCTTTGAGGACAAACACCACGACACGCTGATTACCGATCACATGCGAACTACCTATCTGCAGGAGCATATCGAACAGGTATTGCGCGCCAGGCAAGAAGGCGCAAAAGTAGAAGGGTATTTTGTGTGGACGTGGACCGATAATTTTGAATGGGCAGAAGGTTACCACCCACGTTTCGGATTGATTTACACAGACTTTAATACACAAAAACGAATCATTAAAGAGTCTGGTTTATGGTATGGCGATTTTATTAACCAATAATTCAGGTTCTCATTATTTTCAAGCTTTATTTAACACTTTACCAATGTTAATAAAGCTTCTGAATTGATAAAAATCAGCTTTTTTAGCTTTGAGGTGTATAGTTTTGTCTAAAATATAGTTTACCTTCGTAAACGTGTGTTCCGGATATGGTTATTCTTTACGGACACCGTCACCCCAGATGTATTTATTTGCCCACCATTCAGTATCCTTTATATGTTGCGATTAGATAAAACTGCAATTCAGACAGATGTTCACAAACTGTTCTATGGTTCGTCATCAGGTAAGCTTTGGGAAGGCTCAGAGTGGCTTGAAACAAACGGACTTGGCGGTTGGGCCGGCAGTACATTAAGCGGGTGTAATACGCGTAGATACCACGGACTTCTGGTTGCTGCTACCAAGCCGCCAACCGAACGTATGGTACTTGTGAATAAACTGGATGAGATCATTGTACTAAATGATGAATGGATTCACCTGAATACAAACAAATACAGAGACGCTATTTCCCCACAGGGATTTATTCATATTTCTGAATTCAAAAAAGAGTTCTTTCCTGAATTCACGTTTGAAGTAAATGGGGTTGTGATCCGTAAAACGGTTGTTATGATGCACGAAGAAAATACAACCGTGGTCATCTATAACGTGCTGCAGGCTCCTTCAGCTTTCACCTTTAAATTATTACCTCTTATTTCTGGAAGAGATTATCATTCGCTGCATAAAGCAAACGATTCGTTTGACCAGACCTGCACGTTTGAAAACTGTATATTCAAAACGCAGCCATATGCTACTTCTCCGGAAATTTTTATTTCCATTCCGAATGCCTCATTACGCATAGATCCGAACTGGTTCTATCAGTTTGATTACGCAATCGAACGATACAGAGGACTGGAATGCGAAGAGGATCTGTTCAATCATGGTACATTCTCATTAACACTAAACGCCGGAGATTCTTTTGGTGTAATTCTTTCAACAACTAACCCTACAGGAAGAAATGCATTTGACCTGTACGAGCAAGAAAGACAACGCAGAGTTTCTTTATTGAACGGCAGAAATCTCAATTCAACTGTTGAGCAGTTAACATTATCTGCCAACCAGTTTGTGGTGCAGCGCTCTGAATCTTTAAAGACTGTTATTGCCGGTTACCACTGGTTTACTGACTGGGGAAGAGACACTATGATCGCATTGCCGGGCTTATGTTTAACAACGGGCAAGTTTGATGATGCAAGAAGAATTTTAAAAGCATTTGCAGAAAGTGTGCAGAATGGCATGCTTCCAAACCGCTTTAAAGACGGCGATGAAGCTCCTGAATACAACAATGTTGACGGTACGCTCTGGTTCTTTGTAGCCGTATACAGATACCTGCAAACTACACAGGATAGAAATTTTGTATTGAATGAAATACTTCCAGTTCTAAAAGATATTGTAGACTACCATTTTAAAGGCACGCTTTATAATATTAAAGTAGATGAAGATGGTTTGCTGTATGCAGGCGAAGCAGGACAACAGCTTACCTGGATGGATGCAAAGATCGGCGACTGGGTGGTAACACCACGTATGGGTAAGCCCGTTGAAATACAGGCATTGTGGTACAACACACTGAAGATATTTGCGCACCTGCTTGACGCCAACTATCAATCACAGGATGCGGCATCGATTGAAGAAGCGGCGCAGAAAGTAAAAGAAACATTCCTGAACCGTTTCTGGAACCAGGATGGCAATTACCTGTATGATTTGATTGATGAACACAATCAACCGAATAATTCCATTCGTCCGAATCAGTTGTTTGCAATCAGTTTACCGTTCCAATTGCTTGAAGGTGAAAAAGCACAAGCAGTATTCAACTGTGTGGAGGAACACTTATATACTCCGGTAGGTCTTCGCAGCTTAAGTCCGCATGACCACCACTACTACGGGGTATATCAGGGCGACTGGAAAAGACGTGATGCCTCTTACCACCAGGGAACTGTGTGGAGCTGGTTGTTAGGTCCGTATGTTGACGTAATGATGAAAGTAAGCGGCGATCATGCATATCGTTTGAGCCAGACGGTTATTTATAATTTCGCATACCACCTGGAAGAAAGCTGCATCGGCAGTGTCTCCGAGATTTTCGACGGTGATGCACCGCACCACCCGCGTGGCTGTGTAGCACAGGCCTGGGGCGTAGCAGAAATACTGCGTGTAATTGAAGAATACCATTTATAAGTTCTACGTTTTACATAATACGTTTTAAGATTGAAGTCCCGCCTATACAGCGGGACTTTTTTGTTGGCCTGTCAGTATGGTCTGTAGCAAAAGCCCCTCACCGTGGTTGGTCTTTTCGACCAACTACTTTTACTATGCCTAAGAAAATTCGCCCATGTCTATTGTTCGACCCCGCTGGGGTCGATAGCTTTAAAAGCTTGCTTTCTATAAACCTTTGACTCCTCCGGAGTCAGTACGCATTATTCAGTTTCCTTAATTTTATTCAGCACTCTTTAATTAATATTTTTTATTAAAAAGAATTTAAGCGGATGATTATTAGAAATGACTCCGAAGGAGTCAAAGGTTTATAGAAGAAGAATAGAACATTCACAACCGACCCCAGCGGGGTCGCACAATATAAATGTCTCTCTACCGCGGCGGAGCCACGACCATGGTTAAAGCCCGCCGAGCCATGAAAAATAAAATTCACCTCGAATCAAAACAGATTGAAAAATAAAATTGTATTTTTAGATAACCGTATACTCAATCCCTTGTTCCCTTGACCACTCAAAAGCATAAATCCGAAACGCTCCTACTCATAGGCTTTGTATTCAGCATGTTCATGTGGGGTTTAAGCTGGCCATCGGGCAAAGTAGCAGCTGCTTATGGCGCGCCGGTTACCATTGTGCTGATCCGTTACAGCGTTGTCTTTATAAGCTTCCTGCCAATCTTCTTTTTCATGAAAGCAAGCATGGCCATTTCCAAAAAAGGATTGTTGCCGCTGCTTGCTGCAAGTTTGTTACTTTCCCTGTATACATTTTTATTTTTCTATGGATTGAAGAATGGTTTGGCTGGTGCAGGCGGTGTACTGGTTACAACCATGAATCCGATCATGGCTTACGGCATCGGTTTAATCTTAAATAAAAAACGTCCGACACGCAATGAAGCCATTGGTTTGTTTATTGGCTTACTTGCGGGAGCAACATTATTAAAGATATGGGGCAACCTGAATGAGTTGTTTGACTCGGGTAATTTATATTTTCTGCTGGCTGCATTTGTATGGGCTGTTATGAGCCGCATCACCTCAAAGGCCTCTAATTACGGTTCTTCCATGGGCTTTAGTTTGTGGATGTACCTGGCAACGATTCTCGTTATGCTGCCGCTGGTTGATTATACAGATCTGAATACAACACTTCAAATTGCAGACCAGTATTTCTGGTGGAACATCATCTTCAGCGCAGTGTTTGCAACCTCTCTTGCTACTACATACTATTTTTATGCTACTACTACATTAGGGCCGGAGAAAGCGAGCAGCTTTATTTTTCTGGTACCAGTTTCAGCCGCGCTATCATCCTGGCTTTTCCTCGGTGAACTGCTGCACCTGCACACCATTATCGGCGGCATATTGGGGATAGCAGCGGTGTATATGATTAACAAAAAAAAGGCTTAGTGCAAAACGCCTAAAGCTTTAAGTCTTTCGTATTCGGCGTTAGGTTTACTTCGAAAGCACTGCCACAAAATAATTCTTCATAGCTGCGAATGTAGCTGCAGAAACTTTTTCATATGCATCCTGATCGTTCTCAACATACTGGTCGTTCCAGGAACCCATGCCTCCGAATTGATTTGCATTGTTCACCGCAAATAATCCGTAGATCGTTTCATCATCATAGTTCAGCTTGCGCCATTCTTCCAGGTAGAGGAAATAATTTTTCAGCACTTCGGTTGAACGTTCCGAGAATCCTTTTGCTAATAAATCTTTTGAAATGCTTTCCAGGTGCAGCTGATCAAAGACACCGGCAGGAATATTTTCGTTTAAAAAATAATTTGCCAGACGGAATGCTTCTTCAAACGGAGACTGAATCTTTTTAGCAAAGGCTTCGATTGATGAAAGCGCGTGTGCAAATTCTTTTTTCACTTCTATGAAGTCCGTTTTTGATTCCAGAAGTGAAGTGATTGGTAAAGGCTCAAAATAACAGATCTCCCACGGTTGTTCATTGGATTTTAAATACCATTTGTCTTTTGAATTGCCGCGTGCGATTGCTTTATCATAATCTTTTTTATCCGGACCAAACACTGTTGCCAGCTCCTGCGGAATCACCGGCCGCATATGATGTTGCTCACTCAGCTTGCGTATTGCGCTGCATACAACATTTACAAGTCCGCTGGTATTAAGCACGTCTGCTTTTTGCTTTTGAATGAACGCTTCAAATTCTGCAGCTTTTAAAAGAGGTATTTCCGGTAAAGGGTATTCTTTCATGTCTGCTTCGCAGGCTGCCCACACCTCTGCCGCAAACGGCTGCTCATGTGCAAGCATTAACAACTGCGCTGCCGAACATGCTGTCAATGCATACAAAAATGCAATCTCTCTTTCTTCACCTTGGAAGAATGAAAAATCGGACTGATAAAACAACTGTTTAAGATGTTCCGGGAAAATAAACGGCGAACCGGAAACTGTACATTCGATCTGCATTTCATCGGTTAGATTTGATGCGAGGAAATTAAACACGTCTTTCCCTTCACGGCTGCTCAGGTATGCACGCACTTCGCTTTTATCTACTGCCTTACGGCCGTTCAATTCATTGGACTCTGAAATCTGATTGACAACAAACTCCCACAAAACTTCACTGTTGGTTTGGGCATCGGTCAATTCAGCAAATTGTTCGGTTGTGATTTCATACGAAGGCGAATAGACCGACTTGATTATATAACAATGCGTAGCTTTTTCAGTAAGCACTTCGAACAGATATTCCTGCGTGCCGGCAAAAGCGGCAGCAATATGTGCAGGCAGTTTTTCAGATTCGTGTGCGAGCGAGCGCACCACACATTTTTTTATTTTTTCAGCACGAAGTGTTTTGACCCAGTCTGCAAAGGAAACCTCACTCCCATTATCCAATCCGGCTGCTAAAGAAACTTTGCCTTGCTTTTGTATTTCGTTTAATTCAAAAATAGCGCTGAAGTAATTCAGTAATGTTTGTACATGTTCTTCCGGCGCTTCTAAAATTCCTTTTGAAAGTGTAATGATATAATCTACCCGATTCATAGTAATGTTAATGTGAGAACGAATGGTTCTACGTAGAGAAAACAAAGAGGTTGTTATTACCCTTCGTACATGCGCAGTCGTTTCTGCACAGATGCAAGTTCAGTCTGCATGGCATGCAATTTATTTAATAAATTAAATACCACATCAATGCCTTCAATGTTTACATCCAGGTCGTTGTGCAGACGAATCATTTTTTCAACCGCGCGGATCTGATCCTGGTGGATATACGCAGCATTTTCAATAATATTTATTTCAACCAGACCAATTTCATTCAGTCCGTTTAAAAAAGAAACCTCTACCTGGTAACAGGTGCAGATGGTTTGTACCGGAATAAAGTTTTCAGTATTCATGCGTTCCTGAGTTTAGAGAGTTCCGTGAATAATTCTTTTTCCTTTTCTGTAAGATTTTTAGGAACGGTGATGTTGTAAGTGATGTATAAATCGCCAAACTCTCCTTCCTTTTTATATACAGGCAATCCCTTGCCTTTCAGCTTCACCTTTGTTCCGTTCTGCGTTTCAGCAGCTACTTTTAATTTTGCTTTCCCGTCAAATGTATCAACGATCAGCTCCCCACCTAATATTGCAGTGTAAAGGTCCAGATCAACTGTCTGATGCAAATCGTTATTATCTATTTTGAATTTTGTTGTATTCTGCACGAAGATTTCAATCTGCAGATCGCCTTTCGGTCCACCATTAAGACCATCTCCGCCATACCCGGGAATCCGAATGGTTTGTCCATCTTTGATGCCCGCAGGAATAGTGATCCGAATGTTTTTTCCATTAACGTTCAATTCGCGTTTATGCGTATGATATACGTCTTTAATATCCAGGCTAAGTTCTGCATACAGGTCAGCACCTTTAAATTTTACGCTGCCGCGCCCGCCCCGGGCTCCACCGCCACCAAACATCGATTCAAAAAAATCTGAATAATCACCTTCAAAGGGATTGCCTGCGCCCGACTGATTCGGCGGTCGTTGGTAACGCTGCTGTCCGGCATTTGCATACGCATCGCCCTGTTTCCAGTTATCGCCATAGGCATCGTATTTCTTCCGGTTCTCCGGATTACTCAATACTTCATTCGCTTCATTTACCTCCTTGAATTTCTGCTCAGCCGCTTTATCATTGGGGTTTAGGTCCGGATGATATTTGCGCGCCATTTTACGATAGGCCTTTTTAATATCTGCTTCAGTAGCGTTTTTCTCAATACCAAGAATCTTGTAATAATCCATATATGCACTCCGGAATTTTAATGATCTATAATTTCAGCATTTTGTTTTATTAAATCAAGTTTCCTGGTCAGCAGGTGTTTTGTTGGCTTTGCCGCGACAGGTTTCATTGCACTTTTATTCATTAAATAAAAAAATCTCCAGGCCAAACACCAACAAAGGTTCCTATCAAATAGCCGTATAAATAAAAAGTCCTGACAGTTTCCCGTCAGGACTTTTTAAAAATGATTTTAATCAATTATTTCATTTTTACCAGTCGGATGTTTTCCGTTGTATTATCCGTATACTGAATAAATACCGTGTAAATACCATCCAGGAATTCAGAACCGAATTCGATAGTACCTGTTGAATAATAAAGTTGCTTTACAACCGCGCCATTTGAATTCATAACCGTTACAGATGATGCAGGTGCTTTTAATGTAATCTTGAATACATCTGCAGAAGGGTTTGGTGCAACAACTGTTTTTGCTTCTTCTACTGCATTTGCATTACCAGGGCACACAGAAATATTTTTACAGAATTGTTTGTACCATGGTGCAGCACTGTAGTTCACACCAACACAAACTTGTCCGGCAGTAAAATAATATCCGTCTGTTACTACTGCAGAATATGGCTGGTTAGGGACCTGAATAACAGATTGTACAGAACCATTGTACCACCAGTTATAACCTGTAGCGTTTGTACGGTTCGTGGCATTCAAAACAAATGTTTGGGAAGTACCGTTACCGCCACAGTTGCTGCCGATAATATCTTCTGTTGCAGATGGCAGCACGGTGATCGTTACAGAAGCAGTAGTTGCTGCTCCTTCATTATCTATAGCTTTAACATTTATTGTATATGTACCGGATGCAATATTTTGCCAGTAGAAGCTATATGGCATTGTTGCATCTGATCCCAATAAGGTTGTTCCGTTATAAAACTCTACGTTTGCAATCGTACCATCTGTATCGCTTGCATTCGCAACAATAACAATAGATGCCGGTGCTGTGATGATTGATGTGCTTTTCGGAGCTGTAATTTCAACAACCGGAGGCTGATTTCCATTAACACCGCCCTGATAATCGAAGCTGATTACATCGCCAATTACAGAAACGTTTGTAATTCCATAGTAAGCAGGTAAGCCTGCAGGAGTACCGTCAGCAAGGAAACAAGATGGGTTTGAAAAATCATCGAAACGCGTTCTGCTGTATGTTTCTGAAAATGCTGCTTCGTAAAGACTTCCGTTCACATCATTGGTACCATCCGGTCTGAAGATGTATACTTCTTCCGGACCATTGTTCGCATTTCCAGAAATGTTCGGATTAACTCTGTAAATGATTAATCCTTCCTGTCCACCTAAAGCAGATTCATAGAAACCTTCTTTTTTTCTGTACTCTACCATTAGGAACTGATCTGTGTTTGGAAGATTGATTCTGTAAGCAGAGTATGGAGCGCGTGATAGCGGGGCAAGACTGTATCTGCCAGGTGTAGTAATAACAGGAGTTGCGTTTGTCCAGTTTGCATAATGTTCTTTCATGTAAACACTCATGTGTCTTGGTGTATTCCAGTCGCCACTTGCCATCAAATCCCAGTCACCAACCGGATCGTGCGGATAGTCAGTGTAGTGGTATAAATCCGGCGCACCGAATGAGTGGAACAATTCGTGACAGATTACACCAACACCCAAAGCTTCAGAGAAGATAATGTTGTAATCCCATGCACGTTTGCTATTGATGGTTACAGTTTCTGAGAACAATACCCAACGGTGCGGCCATAGTAAATCAGACCAGCCTTCGTTGTATCCGTTGATCACAAAAACGATGTTGTCAATATTACCATCATTATCACCATCAATCAATAAGTTTGAAGGTACCTGGTTTTTTACTGCATTTACGGCATTAGCCAATAGTGTATGCTCACGTGTTGTTGCATCCGGACTTGTGTTGTTGTAACCATCCGGTGCATCTTTTGTATAGTAGCTACGTGGGTGTGTATCATGGTATGATACGGGATACGTGCCTGTAGACACCGGATAAAAAGTAGTCACCAGATCAAGTTGACTTGTAGATACTTCTTTGTAAAAATCCCGTACTGACAATGAACCTATCGCATTGAATTTTGCATTTACTTCTGCAAGCGGTACAGAGATTTCTGCCTGATCGCTGAAGCTGATGAAAATTACCAGGTTGTTGTACACGCCTGTTGCAGGACGTACCGGCGCTGCAGCTGCAACACGGCTGTTTGATACAGGTGCGGCCTTCTTAGCACGGAGTGTAGCAGTCTTTGCTGCCACTTCTGCTTCAGATAGATTTACTCCCGGCTTTAAGCCTACTGATGAAGGATTTACCTGACCAGCAATAAAATTCGACGGCGTTAATTTTCCTGCAACCAGTGTTGCATACACATAATAACCGCTTGTTGGATTTTTAATAATGGTGTAATTGTTTGCATCGTGATACCAGTTGTGGTATTCATCCCCGGTAGCCAGGCAGCTTAATGTTGTTCCATCCGGTTGTTTCAGTTTTACAGGCACATTTTTCATGTAAGATGCCTGCAGCGAAAGCGACAGTAAGAGCATGAAAATAAATGTGGCCAGCCCGGCCCGGACATTCATTTCAGAAAATTTCTTTTTCATAGTTTGAAAGATTAAAGGTTAAATTAAAAACTGTTTATAAAAGTGAAAAGATCAAATATAGAAACTGTTTACTTGTTATGATCAAAAATATTTAATCCGATGATCATATTTTTTTTTAATATGTGAACGGTCGTATTTGGATGATGAATGGCATTGTGAAAATTATTAAATGGCACGTTTAACATATGTTAAAC
>JAGKWN010000192.1 GCA_021151805.1 Cytophagaceae bacterium
TAATGGCTTTTTTTATAATATTTTAAATACTTACCCTCTGCCTATATTTTTTACGCGAATAAGAATATTGATTTTATTAAATTTAACATTCATATACTTATATAAAGATCAAAACTTTAGTCTTGATAAATTTTTTATGTGTATATGAATACATAGATATGTGTTTATAACTATCTTTGAATCAAATTAATTTCTAGTTAGCTGTAGAAAATCAAGGGGTATGCAAAAGCGAAAATTGTTGAACACCCGTCTTTCTGTTGGAACTTATACTAATTTTATTGAAGAAATAATTTTTTTATCGCAGCAGAAAAAATCTTCCTATGTCTGTGTGTCTAATGTACACATGGTTATAGAAGCATATCTTGATAAAAATTTCTCTAAAATTGTCAATAGTGCGGATATAGCAACTCCTGATGGCATGCCTCTGGCAAAGTCAATGGGATTAATTTATGGCGTACATCAGGATAGAGTTGCGGGGATGGATCTAATGCCTTCGATCATTCACGCTGCCGAATCCAGGTCTTTGTCTATTTATTTTTATGGTTCAACAGATGATGTATTGAAATTAATCATCAACAAAATTTCTGTTGAACACCCGAACTTAAAAATTGCAGGCTATTATTCGCCGCCATTCCGTGCGTTAAGCCAAGAGGAAAAAGATGAAATTGTCAATACGATTAATTCCTCCAATCCTGACTTTGTGTTGGTAGCCCTTGGTTGTCCCAAGCAAGAGAAATGGATGGCTGAAAATAAAAATAAAATCAATAGTTGCATGTTAGGCGTTGGCGGGGCTTTTACTGTTTATGCAGGAGTACAGAAGCGTGCACCTTTTTGGATGCAACAGGTAAGTCTGGAATGGCTTTATAGGTTCTTTCAAGAACCCAAGCGATTAGGAAAAAGATATCTTGTCACAAATTCATTATTCAGTCTTTTAATGGTCAAATTCAGTATTGGACAATTTATTAGAATGTCTCAGCACAACATCAAAAAAAAACTGGGGTGATTCAATAAGAACTACAAAATGTGGTTGATTAAAATGATCATGTCCTATAAACTAAAAAAGTCCTGCTGATTAGCAGGACTTTTTTAGTTTATGAATAACAGGTGTTATCGTATCTGTTAAAATAAATTAGAATTCCCAAAGGTTGTGTTCGTATTCAAGTAATTCGAATGCTGCCCACTGAGAAGCCATAAGACCTTTTAACTGGTCACCACCGTAGATATCTGTTAAATAAGCATCTTTCGGGTTAGAAACTTTGATAATATAAGAACTGAATAATCTCAGGTCAAATGCATCAGCAAGGTTTTTATGTTCTCTTTCATTCTGAGGGTTAAACCAGATAGCTTTAGGGTTGTCTTTAAACAACTTTTCGCAAAGTTCTTTATAAGAATATGATGCTAAAGCATACTGAATACCTTTAATGTTTGAAGGGTGATCAGCAGGAATGTAGAACGTTACAGCATCAATATCGAAATATTGTCTTGAACGTTGCTTGTCAAATAACCACTCTTCTTTAATCTCCATCTGATAGATGTCAGTAGGGAAGAATTTATCTCCACCAGTTGAAGTTGCTCTGTAAGAGTAATCTTCATTCTGCCACATCATCAATGTATCTTCTGGAGTGTATGCCGGCTGATCGCTAGGCATTGTTAATAAAGCATTGAATTCATCGATAGATAATTTAGCACCATTTTCCAATGAATCATTCATATATGGAGTAATAGTACCAGCAAGAGTTGCATCAATGATCAATCTTGAAATCTCACGATTTCTTGAGAACATTGGCAAATTTTGCTTTTCTCTCAAATCAATAGCTCTGATTAACGTCTTCTTATACATGATATCAGATGTATGAATAGGACGAACTGAGTATTTATTGAATCCTGTAGCATATGGATCTTCCCATTGCTTTGCAGGAGTCTCCTGTGCATTAGCCATGAAAGCTAATGAACAGAAAACGATAGATGCGATAACACTGATTTTATTCATAATACAGTAGTTTTAATATTATTGTAAAGGAACAGTAAAGATTGGAGTACCAATGTTTACTTTTTCTTTTTCGCCTAAGAAGTTCGTACGATAAACTTCCTGAACTTCAATGATCAAACGATCGTTAGCCTGAGCCTGAGAAGCGAAGCTACTTAAGTTTGCAACTTCAGAACTGAAGTTCTGCTGAGTAACCGGACGTTTACCTCTTGCTAACATTACGTTCCATTTTGTTACAGTATAACGAGCATCTTTAGGTAAGAATTGTGCAAAAGATTCATCTGCTTTAGCTTTTACCTGTAAAGATCTTGGACCAGGAGCAGTCATACCATTTTTCTGATCTACTTCTTTACCGTTATTTAATACCATGATTGTAGGCTTCGGAATACCTCTAACTTTAAAGTCCTGAGAACCGATTGCATTACCACCACTAGAAACGTTTAATTTAACACCTGTAGCACTTGTAGGTACTACTACTACAACACCTTTGCCTAAAGACTTCAGAGTTGCGCCAGATGCAGTGAACGAAGGGTTGTAAGTAGCTCCTAATGCAGGAACCTGTACACTTAATTCATTTCCGCAACGTAGGTATAAAGCGTTAACTGAAGCAGATTGAATCTGGATTACTGGCTTAGCTACAACATAGTCAAACGTTTGTGTGAAAGTTGTATCTTTTCCTTTGCTATTGATTGTAATAGCACCGGTCCATTTTTGCTTAGAGTTACCTTCAGCATCGTAGCTAGTAGCAGATGCTTTGAATTTAACTTTACCTTTACCGTTCTCTACTGGAAGTGGAGAACCGTTTCTCTTCATTGTTGGGTTAACCGCAGAAGAAGACGCAGCTAAGAATAAATCTGCTTCGTAATCAGTACCTGCAGCAATTGTGCTAGACTTCGCAACAGCTACCGGGAATACGTTGTCAAATTTAAGATCTGCAGCACCAACTTGAGCTGCTAACAAATCAAGAGCAGTTGTTTCAAGTTTTTTAACTTCAGATTCGAATGTAGCAGTAACCGCTAGAGCAGCAACCAAAGGAGTTTCAGCATAGTTCAACTTTGCGAAATCCTTAGATTTTTGATCTGGTTTCTTTGCATATTTCTCATCTTCTTTACCATCCAAAGCAATCTTTTTGTTTGGCATTTCTTTACCTACGATACCAGGTAAAGTTTCCTGACTGAATTTGTTCAAAGCTGCCTGTAATGCATAAGCTTTACCGCTTTTTGAACCTTCAGTACCAACCATAAGTACAGCGATAGCCTCTTCTTCTTTACCACCTTTGTATGAACCATCTGCTTCTCTACCACCTGACTTAGTGATCATTTCTTCACGAAGATCGTTCATCATTTTGATAACCTTTGCAGTTTCAGCTCTAACAAGTGCAGCCTTTTCAGATACGGCTTTATCTTTTCCACCGCCATCAGCAACAGCTTTGTCGATTTTCTTAACAGTACCGTCGTTGTTTTTATCAGCAACGCCTACTGCATACATTAAACTTTCATCCAGGAAGATGAATTTTTCCATGATCGCAGAACTTACTTGTAGTGCCAGCAAGGCTGTCAATACAAGGTACATCATACCGATCATCTTCTGTCTTGGTGTTTCTTTACCTCCCGACATAATTGATATTTTTTAAGATGATTTTTTAATAATTAAATTTTAATTACCAGGTATGAAT
>JAGKWN010000193.1 GCA_021151805.1 Cytophagaceae bacterium
GTATTTTGAGTATATATACTAAAAATATATATTTAAAGTTCGTTATTTTACTTAAAATTTAAGTAATTTTAGAATAATACCAAGACTACTTACGTTTATGAAGTTTTTTTCAAAGGAAATTGGAATTGTCGGGCAGGATCAGAAACTTTTTAAATATTCTGCTTATATGTATGCCATTGCATTGTCTCTCATTGCGATGATTACAATTCTGAGCCAAATTTTAATTCAGCAATACTTAAGTAGTCAAATGACAGATTCTCATGTTATTAATATTGCTGCCAGACAACGTACGTATAGCCAATCCTTAAGCAAGACAGCCCTTTTGATAGAGTCAGGTACAGACATTGAGACCAATCGTAAAGAGTTTGCCAATATATTAAGACAATGGCAGAAATCTCACGAAGCATTAAAAGGCGGCGGAAGTGATTTCATGAATCTGCCTGCCAATGACAGACAGGAACTGAAGGAAATGTTTGGTATTATTGAGGGCCCCTATTTTACTATAGTTGAAGCATCCAACAACATGCTTAAAGAGTTATATAGCGCCAAAGCTATAGATTCAATGAATTTGAAGGCAAACATCCGCACTATCCTGGAAAATGAACGCATGTACCTGTTGGGAATGGAATTGGTTGTATTCGATTACGATCGTTTTTATAGAAACGGTGTTAAGAGATTAAAAGAAATTGAATATATACTTTTATATATTGTTTTGGTTAGTCTATTCCTGGAAGCAGTTTTCATATTTTATCCTTTGGCTATCCGCGTTAAACAAAACATGAAGGATCTGGTTGAATCTGAAACAACCGCTAAACAACTTGCTGCACAGCTGCAGGAAGCTAATTCTATACGTGAACAGTCGCACAAGGAACTCCGTGATATTAATTATGCTCTGGAAAAGGCCACATATGTTGTAAAGACAGATCAGTACGGTCATATTATTTATGCAAATGATAAGTATTGTCACGTTACAAAGTATAACATGGGGCAACTTATTGGAAAGCCTTTGTTCTATAATAATATGGGTGGCAAAGAAAGTATTATCTACGAACATATAAATAATCAGGAGCGCCGGAAAGAAGTGTGGCAGGGAGAAATTTTTGACCATGCTTCTGATGGTACTGGCTTTTGGCTGGATGTAACCATGATGCCTATTATTGATAATAAAGGTTCACTTTATCAGTTTTTGGTTGTATGTACAGATATCACCAAACGAAAAAATACCGAGCGTGAATTACTTTTATTGACTGAAGAAAAAATTAAACGTCAGGGGGCAGAACAAAAAATCATTTCATATTCAATTATAAACGGACAGGAGAAAGAACGAACCAGAATTGCTGCGGAAATACATGATGGTATCGGGCAAATGCTTACCAGCCTGCGGATGAAAATGGAAATGATCGAAAATAAGAATAAACATCTGGGAGGCGATATAACAGAACTGACAGATCTTCTACAGATGGTTATCAATGAAACAAAAAAAATCTGTTCGGATTTATTGCCAAGCGTACTGGATGATTTTGGTTTGAGTGCAGCTATAAGGGAATTGCAAAAAATGTGTTCAACAACCACTCAAATGTCGTTTGATCTTGATGATGAGTTGGAACCACACGCTTTACCGCGAGAAGTTGAAATAGGAGTTTTTAGAATTTTACAGGAAGGATTAAATAATGCCATAAAACACTCTAAAGCTTCGAACGTCTTTATTCACATCAGCAACGATGAAAAAAATGTATATTTATTCGTTAAAGATAATGGCAGAGGATTTGATTTTGATGAAAAGAAATTATTGAACCGCGAGTTTATTGCAAAATCAAATGGCTTACGAAATATGAAAGAACGTGCAGAGCTTTTAGGAGGCAAGCTCGTGGTGCAATCTAAAATTGGTGAGGGAACAACATTGCAGGTACAAATACCGATATAAAACTAACTAACTAACTAACTAACTAACTAACTAACTAACTAACTAACTAATTTTTTTATTTAAACTAACCGTACTATGTTAACAAAAAAGATTAAAGTTTTTATTGCGGATGATCATGAAATATTCAGAGATGGTGTGAAACAGCTGATTTCGAATGAACCTGATATGGAAGTTGTGGGTACCGCCTCATCAGGGGAAGAAGCGTTGGAGCTACTAAAGGAAAAGCCCGCTGATGTTGTGATTATGGATATTCGCATGTCAGGAATGAATGGGCTGGAAACCAGTCGTACCATCTTAAAAAGTGATCCTAATACTCACATTCTATTCTTTAGTCTATATGACCGCGATGATTATGTAGTGACAGCCCTGGAAATGGGCGCAAGCGGTTATATATTGAAAGATACGAGTAATAAAATTTTCCTGAAAGGTATACGTGCCGTATCGAACGGACAGTTTTATTTCACAGGCGATGTGACAGATGTATTGATAAAAAAATACCGTGAGTTAAAGGATGTGAAAAATAGTCCGGAAATTTCTCCTAGTTCCATTCAGTCTTCACTTTCAAAAAGAGAGATTCAGATTTTAAATATGATTCGTGAAGGCAAAACCAATAAGGAAATTGCTGAAGAATATAATTTGAGCGTCCGAACAATTGAAACGCACCGAATGAATATACTCCGGAAATTCAATGTCAGCAACTTTGATGAACTTATAAAGATTGATGATGAAACATTGGGCAACCCTGGAACTTCAGAATAAGAATGCCGATAACTAACGGATTTTATAAGCCGTTTTGTTTTGCGAATAATTTATAAAATAGTAATCACCGCTGATATAGCCTTTTTTAGGGAAGACTTCACCATTGTGAACAATATCAATTTTGTTCAATCGCACGGGTAAAAGGATCGATTTTAAAAAGGTAGGTTCTGTTGAAGAAAACGCTGTGCCGACATCTATACTTGCACCATTATCAATGTTAATCTGCAGGTCTTCAACAAACGGAATTTTTATTCGGGTATGAATGCCTGATTCTTCTGTTGTATAAACAACCAGTGAATTGCCGGACCGGGTGATGTGATGAATGTTTTTTTCTATGAATGAGCAAACTGTACTTTTAGCTACTTTATTTAGAGACGGATCATTTTTGTAAAGAATGGCAAATTCTTTTCCAGGTAAAAAATCACCTTCCTTAAAAGTGTTTAGAAAGGTCGTAAGTCGTATTCTGGTGTTTGCAGTATATGGGGTTTTGAAATTCTTTGCAGATAACTCTCTGCCAATAATTGGCTGCGTTGCAGGTATTTTAATTTCCGGATCAATTGTCGTTGGCTCTGTTGAAGTAACACTTTCCTTTTTGTTGCTTACATTGATTTTGGTGTTGTGCGGAGTATTTGTAAAACTGCTGTGGGCTGAATCTTCTGAAAGAGATTTTTGCGGCAGGTCGTTTGCAGTAGTTGAATCTTTTTCAAATATAACATTTTCAAACGCTGTGTTTTGAATCGTGCTATTGTATAATGTATTGATTGATTTTGATTGAATAAAAAAGATTAAACCACCTAAAATGCAGATAGCAGAGCCGGCTATAAGAATAATTCGTTTTGATTTTGAAGCCATATTAGTATTCGTAAATAAAAGTGTTCTAAAGATAAAAGACTGTACCAATTAGTTATCGATACAGTCTTTTATGT
>JAGKWN010000194.1 GCA_021151805.1 Cytophagaceae bacterium
CGTGTTTAGAAGAACAACAAACTGATTACCTGCTTAAATTATTAAAAGAATATAATATACGCTATAAATAAAAAGGAGAGACTCTCACGCCTCTCCTTTTATTTAATACAGAACAATAGTAGTTATTCTTTGACCACCCGTTTCATGCAGCTTCCCTGATCAGTAGTAACTTCAACGAGATACATACCCGCTGCAACATTTGTCAGCAACAAAGGAAATGATGCATCATTTATATCACCCATTACCGTTGATAGTACCAATTCCCCTACTGTATTGTATATATGCACCGATACATTATTATATGCACCTTCCATCTGAATAGAAATATTTTGCTTCGTAGGGTTTGGACTAATCGATATTGCATCGGCTGCTAACATTCCTGCAGTACCAGTGGCCAATGTTCCCTTGCCGGATACATTCAATACAAACGGTGAGCCGTCGGTATTATTTGCAAAGCTTACAGTTCCTGTTACATCCCCTGCTGTTACAGGAGAAAACGTTACCGAGAATGTTGTTGAACCTCCCGCCGGAACAGTACTCAAAGCCGGGCCCGTTATTTGAAAAGGCCCTGTTATTATAGATCCACTTAAGGCAAGTTCTGCAGAACCGGAATTTGTTATCGTAAATTCAACAGAAGCACTTGAACTTCCAACTGTTGAAGCAGGAAATGCATAAGCAGCGCCGTTGCTGGTATATGTAGTAGCCGCCTGCGTAACCTTTATAATTGGCACAACAGATGTACCTGCAAGATTTAATACAAACGGCGAACCTGGTGCATTATTCGGAATGCTTACTGAACCTGTTATGTCGCCCGTTATTACCGGAGCGAATACAATATTGAAAGTTGTTGTACTTCCTGCAGCAACAGATGTTACAGACGGCCCTGTTAATTGAAACGGCCCTGTTACAACAGGTGCACCAAGCGTGAGTGCTGCACTGCCGCTATTGGTGATAGTAAAGACATAAATAGCACTCTGGTGATTCTGCAATGTAGCAGGAAATATATAAGGAGAACCATTACTTGTATAAACAGCATTTGCCTGCGAAACACTGATTGCAGGCTGTGTACCTGTACCTGAAAGATTCAATATAAATGGAGAGCCTGCCGCATTATTCGGAAAGTTTATTGACCCAGTTGCTGTACCAGTAGCTACAGGTACAAATTTTACAGAAAAGCTTGTTGAACCACCTGCTGGCACTGAAGATGCAGACGGGCCGCTTAACTGGAACGGACCTGTTACTACCGGAGTACCAAGGGTAAGTGGAGCAGTACCGGTATTTTTAATCGTAAATATAACAGCATTGCTTTGCGTGCCCTGCTGTGTAGCACTAAATACATACGCTGCACTATTATTTGAATATGCCATACTTCCCTCTGAAACATTGATTGCAGGAGCTGTACCTGTTACAGAAAGATTGATAACATAGGTTGCATTTGTCTGATCATTCGTACTAATAGTAATCTTGCCTGTATATACCCCTGCATTCGCCGGCGTAGCAGTAATGGCAAATGTAGAAGAAGCCCCAGGGGCAATCGGAGAAGCCGGACTTAATAATCCTGTAACAAATATTTCATCTCCGGTAACGGAGTTAATAATCAACGGCACTGCTCCGTTATTTTTAACTGTAATCGTAAATGTATTCGAAGCACTTCCAACAACAACAGAACCCATGGAAATGGCTGTACCATTGTTAGGCACATCCGCAGATCCATTTAAAATTTCCACAAATGGATTCAGCGTTGTGCGATGTATGTATTGCATTCCTATTCCAACAAACACCAACGGTGCATTCCAGTTGATCGCTATTTCATTGGTTGAATAACTGCACTCACTATCCAGATAGGAAGCTGCTTTATAGGAAGAAGGATAAGACGCGGCACCGCAGTCTCCGCGCGAATCTGTATTCGGTCCGCCTGCCATCCATCCAGGAATCGGTTTCGCAATACCATCTGAACTGGAAATCCGGTCATGTGGATTCATAACTTGTTTGCTACCAACACCAGACACAAACGAATACGCTGTTGCATTACGCCCCAGGATATAATCCAATTGTGATATGGCGGTGTTCAGATAGGTAAGATCATTGGTTGCCAGATACGCTGCCATGCAGATCATACCTTCGTTCAAGGCAACAGCATTGCTGCCCCAGATAAAATCTGCATTACCATTCGTTCCCATACCGGTTTTATAAGCAGAGCTATTCGTCTTATGTGTACGGATCGGATTGGCAAGAGCAAACAATTTATTCTTCATGGCTGTTGTGTCTGCCAGTCCTGATGCTGTCAAATTTTTTCGATGATGTATCAGCGATATCAATCCAAGTGTATTTACATTCGGCCAGCTGGGGATTCCATATGTATTGGTATTTTTGAAGCTGTTCGAATAATATGAGTTATCTTTTGTTGAAATGTATAATTCTGTAGCAGCCCACTCCTTTTCGTCTGTCAGCGTGCCATCGCCATAGCCACCGGTTGAAATACCAGATGGATTACTGAACGTAATTGCAGGATTAGCAACTCCCCAGGTGTAAGCTGTTTTTGCAGCAGCTAAACATTGGTTTGCATATGTGGCATCATAAGGCAGGTATACTCTGTATGCAACCGCCATAACCGCTGCAAAATCAAACGTAGCAGCAGTAGCTTTACCAATCAGATAACGCTGTGCCTGATCTGCCGCAGGCATTTCAAAACCATCAAAAGCAGCTGTTGTTTTTTTATGGTAAACGCCCCCATCATATGGATCCTGCATAGTAAGCATCCAATCAAGGTTCCATTTAATTTCATCCAGAATATCCGGCATCGCATTACCAGACTCAGGTATATTCAATGGCAAGGTATCGTAATATGATTTAAAATGTTCGAATGACGCTAGTAACGTATAAGTTGAAATTCCTGAATTTACGGTATAGCATCCATAATCACCGGCATCATACCAACCTTTAGGTGATGAAACAATAGTACCGGCAGGCCTTCCAGGACTTGCCGCAGATGAATGGATCATTACCTGTGTATCCGGATGCCCCATTGCTCTCGCATATACGCCGCCATACGCAGCTGTTATCGCAGAGGATGCACGCTTATAATAGAAGCCTTTCAGCACCGTCTTGGATAATATATTAAATGCATCGGGATCAATGATAAATGGCGGCGAGTAGCCAACACCCGGCACATAGAGTACATACTTACCCGGCGTTGTAAAGGCACTGAAATCTGCCGCCCGTACAGTTTCATTTGAAAACGACCAGGTGGCTGATGCACCGAGAGTGCCTGTATAAAACGTCGTTGAGAGGTCAGGAGACTGAATGGAAAAATTGCCTGCCGCAGGATTTCCTGCAACGATAGCTATCTTTTCCAGGTTCGAATAAAACCCAATCTGATTTAAGCGAATGTTATAATTAATGGGAGGATTCTGCGCCTGCAAATCACGTATCATAAACAACAATAAAAAAAATAAGATACTGCACGGATATATCCAATGTTTATTCATGGATAAGAAGCAACTCTGATGCTTTTGTTTTTTCATGTTATTATTTTTTTAGAAATGTCTGCATGGGAAAAGACAATGATTTGTATAGATAAATAAAGCCAATAATTAGACTATACAAATA
>JAGKWN010000195.1 GCA_021151805.1 Cytophagaceae bacterium
CTAAAATATGCTATTTTCACGGATTAATAAACTTTTGTTATGAACAAAATTAATGTACTATTTGTGTGTCTTGGCAATATTTGTCGTTCTCCGATGGCAGAGGGCATTTTTAAGAATATTGTGAAAAAGGAAGGGTTGGAAAAATATTTTTCAATTGACTCGGCAGGCACCAGCAGGTATCATATTGACGAGGATCCGGACCATCGGGCAACGGGTACCTGTGCAGAAAAAAACATTATTTTGAATCACAAAGGTCGGGAATTTGTTGAAAAGGATTTGATAAATCAGCATGTTATTCTGGCTATGGATAAAGACAATCTCGCTAATATTAAAAAACTTATGACACCGGAGATTAAAAGATTGGAAAGCAAGTCTGAAATTTTTCTGATGCGTGATTTTGATCCTGAACATGCCGGAGCAAATGTGCCGGATCCATATTATGGAGGGCAGGAGGGATTTTATCAAGTTTTTGATATGCTGGAACGCTCATCCTATGAATTATTAAGCTATATTCGCAGGAAGCATTCCATCTGATTACATAGAGCAGTTTTGCACTGAAATTTTGTTTACACATGAATAAAGAAACGATTGAATCCTTATTAATTCAGGTTACCGGACCGGATGTTACCGTTCAGGAAGTAAGACCGATTGGTGGAGGAAATACAAGCAGAGCTTTTGCTGTTAAATCTTCAAAAGGAAATTTCTTTATCAAAACAAATCGTGCAGGGCTGGTAGATATGTTTGAAAAGGAAGTGCGGAATCTTGAATTGCTTCGTAAGGCAGTACCTCAGAATATCCCTGAAGTGGTTGGCTATGGAACGGTGGATCATGTAAGCTATTTTATATTAAAACTGATTGAACCGGGTAAACGGATGGCTGATTTCTGGGAAGATTTTGGAAGAACCCTTGCGGAAGTTCATAAAGTGCATAGTACTTCCTTCGGCTTGGAATACGATAACTACATAGGCGCATTGCCTCAATCAAATAAACAACACGCCAACTGGGTTGATTTTTTTGTAGAAGAGCGCATATGGCCGCAGGCGCGCAAAGCAGAAAAGGTATTGGGTACAGAAATTATTTCTATGATCGATAAACTATCCGTGCGGCTGCCGGATCTGCTTACGCAGTCGAAGCCTGCCTTACTGCATGGTGATCTGTGGAGCGGTAATTTTACGCTTAATCAAAAAGGAACTGTTTGTTTTGTAGATCCTGCATCTTATTTCGGAAACCGCGAAATAGAGATTGCCTTTACAAAACTGTTCGGCGGTTTTGAAGATGAATTTTACGAAGCTTATAAAGAGGTTTTGCCGCTTGATAAAGGTTTTTTTGACACCAGGGTAGATATATACAATCTATATCCGTTATTGGTGCATGTAAATCTATTTGGTGGCTGGTATATTGCTTCTGTAAGAGAAACCTTAAAACGTTTCGTCTGATCCCTTAGCATATTTTCTCCGGAAGTGCATTTTTTGAATGAGGCGTTCAATAATAAGGTCGCTGAGTTTTGACGCTAATTCACTGCTGTCGGGTATCCCGAAAAAAATTTCCCGTACTTTATTTTCTGCTACATCTATCCGGTATAAACCGTTCCAAAGGGTAGTCTGATCCTTCTCCAGTAAAAAATGTATTTGTTTTAATAGGTTTTGCTTAAAAACAGAAACATCCGGAGTGTCAAGCTCCGGATGTTCTGGTATGGTAAGATCAAATATTTCTAAAGAATTATTCACCTTTGGCTTTAGCAGGTTTTTTAGCTGCTGCTTTTTTAGCAGGTGCTGCTTTTTCTTCTTTTGCCGGAGCTTCTGCTTTCGCAGCCGCTTTTTTCGCAGCAGGTTTTTTAGCTGGTGCCTCTTCTGAAGCAGCTGCTTCTGCTTTTACTTCAGCTTTTGCCTCTGCTTTTTTATCTTCTTTCTTGTTTTCTTTTTTCTCAACAAGAATTTCAGGGAAGTTCGCTAAAATGATGCTATACCAGTTAGCCAGTTTTTTAATATCTGAATGGTATACTTTTTCACGATCGTATTCAGGTAAAACTGCTGCTAAGAAAGCTGCAAATTCGTCGTTTGAAGACTTAGCTGTTACTTTAATGTCAGAGCCAAATGTTTTATGAATTTTCTGTAATACAGTTTCCAATGCTACAGAACCTTCTTTGTCGGTTGTGTAGATTGAAATTTCATTTAAGATCGATACTCTCTCGTTGGCACCTGCAACAAAACGCTTTTTAGACGCATCAAGTGCTTCTAAGATTACACCATTTTTTGTAGGCTTAAGTATTTTAAATAAACCACCTCTACCGGATACGGCTGCTACTTCTCTTAACTCCATTTTAATTTATTATTCAAAATAATGATTACTAAACGATTTGATTATAGTTTAAAATAAACAGGAATGCTTGTTTGGGATTTAAAACCAGGTGCTTTGAACTTTAATAATTTTACAACACGCGCAGCCTCTTCACCACAGCCTCCACCGATATTTTTTACAACACTAACATTGGTAAGCGTACCATCTGCTTCCAAAACACCAGCAACAATACATTCTCCCTGAATTCTGTTACGCTTTGCTGTTGGTGGATACAACATGTGTGAATTGATGAACTCGTACATTGCCGTTTGTCCGCCTTCATAATATTGAGCTGCCGGAATAACCTTGGTAGGTGCTGTCTGAGCAGTAATTTCACTGTAAGAGAATACTGCTGCGATGCCAATAGCCAGAATAAATAAGAAGTGTTTCATAATTTGAGTTTGGTTACGGTTTAATTTACAATTATATGAAAAATCATTGTAAGTAGTATTACTTTTATTTTGAAATCTGTTGATTGATTTCATGTATATAGGCAAGTAATTCTTCTTTTCCTTTTCCTGATTCTGAAGAGGTTGTAAAACTCTTCGGTAATTCTTCCCAGTCTTCACCCAGCACTTTCTCCCATTGGGCCAGATTGCGGTTTGTCTGGGTAACAGATTGTTTGTCTGCCTTGGTAAATACGAGACTAAATGGAATACCGTTGCTTGCCAGCCAGCTAACCTGCTCCAGATCCGATTTCATCGGGTCATGCCGGGAATCAACCAACAAGAATACGTTGGTCAGGTTGGCTCTGTTTTTTAGGTAATCATGCACCATTCGACCCCATTTGATGCGACTGGACTGGCTTGCTTTGGCAAAACCATAACCCGGCAAATCGGTTAAAATCCAGGAATCTTCAATATTAAACATGTTAATTAATTGTGTTTTACCTGGTTTTGAGGAGGTCATAGCCAAATTTTTAACACCCGTCAGCATGTTTATCAGAGACGATTTACCAACGTTTGAACGACCTATAAATGCATATTCAGGCAGGCTGTTTTCAGGACATTTTTTATAATCATCGTAACTGCTGATGAATTTTGCATTCAATTTCATAAAATCGTATAATTAAATCGACCTACAATTTACTAATATTATACGATTACTTGACTTTCATAGGTTTTATTATTCGAATTACTTACAATTGCATACTGAATAGTTTTTTCAAAAAATTGTATTAATCAAACGTAACCTTTACATTTAAGTTCGTGTTAAAGAAGAAATGTAGATTATTTCTAGAAATTTCAGAAAATATGAAATCAACAA
>JAGKWN010000065.1 GCA_021151805.1 Cytophagaceae bacterium
TTATTAAGTTGCTTTAATAAAAAAGGGATTGTCTATTATTGACAATCCCTTTTTTACTTTTAACAAAAATTAAATCTTTTCGCTTATCCAGTTTTCTTTAAAGCGGCTCTGGCTGATCAGCTTTTGCACGGTAGCAGAACTTGTCTTTTCCATGCTGCCGCCATCGTGCGGCGGAGCCGGATCATATTCAATGGCCAGCTGAATTTCTTTTGATTTTTCTTCGCCTTCCATTTTTTTGATCAGCGTTAAAGCCAGGTCTATGCCTGCAGATACGCCGGCACCAGTGATAGTTTTATCGTCGCTCCATACTACGCGGTCTTTTACATATTCCGCACCAAACTTCGCAAGCTCATGGCGTGCCAGCCAATGTGTAGCCGCCTTCTTGCCTTTCAGGATTCCGGCTTTTGCCAGTAGCAGTGTACCGGTGCAGACACCCGCAGTATACAAACATTTGTTATGACGCTCACGAATGAACGAAATAAGTGCTTCGTTTTCCATGGCCGGTGTTTGTCCGTTGCCGCCGGGCACAACAAGGATATCAAAATCGGGTGCATTGGTTAAATCGTAATCGGGAAGTATGCTAAGCCCTTTGGGTGAGCGCAGGGGATCCATGCTTTCACCAATAATATAAGATTGTGCAGTGACTCTCGACAACACCTCAAATGGTCCAACCAGATCGAGGTGCGTCAGGTTTTTAAAACAGACATATCCTACTTTTAAATCCTGCATATTCATAGTACAAACGTTTGTGTTTTAGATTTCGAAATGGATGTTAAAATTTTCCAACGATTACTTTTTTAAATGCCACACTTCTGCGGAACGCGACAGGCAAACTTATTTCGTTTTTGAGAACAACTGTAAGCTGCTGCTTATTTTTTTTAAGCAGTTCTACATAGGCTACATTGATGATGTATTTTTTATGAAGACGAAAAAAATTGTCTTTGGGCAAATCCTCTTCAAGTTCTTTCAGATACTTGGATACCAGAAATTTTTCGTTTGTAAGTGTATGGATAAAGGAATAGGATCCATCGCCCTCGCAGTAAAGAATTTCGCTTAAAGAGACCAGTCGCATTTCAGTCTCAGTTTTGCAGATCAGTTTTTTAAAATAGTTTATTTGATTCATAGCTGATGAATTAAAGGGCGCAAAGTAGAATATTTTTTTTGATTAGTAGTTACACAAATCCTGTGTATGCACTAAAATTTTGGTACAAAACATATTTATTAACATATGTTTTGTACCAGATAATAAATGTTTAAACAAGTGTAAGGGGCGCTACTTTAATTAAGCAGGAATCTTTTTAATTGTCGATTAAGAGCGGATCAAACGCACTGTTTTTTAAACGACCATCAGGGTAACTATATTTTCCTGTTGCAAATGAATATGCTTTAAGAACACCTTTCTCAATATGAACTTCTCCTTTATGGAAAAATCCGATCTGTCTCAAATGCCTGTGTATAGCAGGAAGCCGGTAGCATGGTGCCATCGGATAAAGATGGTGTTCGAGGTGATAGTTATTGCCAAAATAAAAGAATGTGAAAAACGGAGCAATCCTGCTGCGTGTATCGCTCAGCATTCCATGGCCTGTACCAGCATGTTCCAGATAAGAACGTATGCCGCTGTAAAAGGTCAGCATGATGTGCGGGATAATAATACAGATAACACCAACTTCCGGATTCATAACCGTGATGCCTGTATACACGGCCATCCAGAATACTGCAAAGAGAATGTTAAGTGCTGCCAGTTTTTTTGTTTCTTCTTTTGAAAACGGAAGTTTGTAATTATACTCAAGCGGCTCGCCATTCAGCATTTTAAATGTGTTGCGCATGTAGATACGGTTCGCTGTAAGGCGGCCAAACAAAAGACGGCTCCACAGGTGTTTGAATTTCGTAAAGATCTGCACATCGGGATCAAGCTCCTGGTTGGTATAGCGGTGGTGGTTCCAGTGTGAAATGGAAGCACCGATCTGCATGAAGGCAAATATCATGGAAGAAATAAAGATGCCGGCATAGGCGTTAGTAAATTTATTTTTGAATAAACTTAAATGGAATCCTTCATGCCCCACCCAGCCGAATAAATGCAGGCCTTGCTGCGAAAGAAAAAGCAGCACAGTCATGATCGGAATTTTATATACCAGCTCAAGTTCTGAACGCCAGGTGTATAAAGCCGCCGCCGCGGGCAATACAAACATGCAGATGGAATAAAAAATAAATACAAGAGATAGCGGTGTTGATTTGGCATATAAATGTGCGGGCAATCGTGGACGGGTAATTTCTTCCTGCTCTATGCCGGCAATTGTTTCCTGAGTGTCAATCATCATACGGGTAAATAGTTGAGTGTATGTTTTAGAAATGCGATTAGAATTTTACACGTCCGATAAGAATATCTTTCGTCATAACGAAGTCTGCTGCAAAGCTGTAGAAAGGATATTGTAGTGTTGCGGGTTTGTTCTTTTCAAAAAAGAAATGCCCGGTCCAGCCAAAGGCATACCCGATCAGAATAGATCCTAATATGTACCAGGGATTTAAACCGAGGTATAAAACAATACACATCCAGATGACGCCTGTAAGAATGCCAATGAAGTGCAGACGGCGGCATACATCATTCAGATGCTGGCTGAGGTAGAAAGGATAAAATTCTTTAAAGGAATTATAACGCGTTTGTGTTGTTTGCATAGCTGTGTTGGATTTTATCGGTGATTTTTTTTAAGCCATTGTTGTTGTTGGCTCTTGCCTGAATTTCTTCGGTATCATAATAATATGTTCCGAAAAGCTTATCATAAATTTTTGTTATGAAACCGTAATTGCCTTTAGCACGTGCATGGTGCATGGCATGGCCGGTAGATGTGCCCAGGATGAGCACCGCTTTTACGATTTTATTTTTCGGTGGCGCAAACAATTCAATGTTCATATGCGCAATCGGACTGGTGATGTAGTAGAAAGAATAAAATGCGACAATGCCTGTTAATGTTACTGGTACAAACCAGGAG
This sequence comes from Cytophagaceae bacterium, assembly GCA_021151805.1. Lineage (GTDB taxonomy): Bacteria > Bacteroidota > Bacteroidia > Cytophagales > Cytophagaceae > Cytophaga. Next base: position 2,988 of record JAGKWN010000065.1, read on the forward strand.
ATGGCTGCAAGAAATAAGAGCCACCCGCAGGTATAGAAGAAGAATTTTTCTGTAAAGGAAAAGGAGATGGAACTCAATGCATGCGGCACCACTGAAATGTGGTGGTGCGCATGGATCTTCCGTAGAAAAGGAACTTCATGCATCCAGCGGTGTGTCCAGTACATCCAGGTTTCAACCCAGGCAAAAAAACATACCAAAGTAATGGCAGTATTGATGCCCGTATCCGGAGCAAGCTGTAGCGCACCCGAAAGAAGCAGCACAAGAAGTACAGCCGCATCTGTTATAACCATCCAGGCAGATTTTAGTTCTTCCTGCAATTGTCTTTGCTGAATAGGGATGCGGTAAATTTGTTTTTCATTTACTGCTTTTACTCTGCTGAGCATTGTCAGCAACAGAATGATCAGGTATTTTCCGAAAGCAAGCCAGATCAGCGACCCGACGATAAACGGGTCCTGTGCGATTTCCTGAAGTGTCATGATGGTGATTTTAAAAATGGAAAAATTACTCTACTGCTTTGTTTACTTCTGTGTCCATTTTGTGAAGCGCTTTGATCTGTATCCGCGTTTTCAACCCGGCAATGGAATTGTATTGCGCATACCAGTCAATGAAGGATACAATAGTTTCTTCATCGAGTTTAAATCCATCCGGATACACACCTTCAACAGCGCCGGCGTGGCTGCGGTCAAAAAGTTTCACACCGGATAAATAAGAAGTATAAAATTCAAGATGTTCATCAAGCGTTTTATCCAGCGAAGTAAACAAAGATGAATCGTTTACATATTGCGGCGCTCTCAGCTGCTGCATGGTAAAGGTGTTTCGCACCACATAATCTACTTTACATCCAAAGTCATTCGTTAAATGATAAACCAGGTTTGTATTGTTGGAAAGCCCGATGCATACAGCTGCAGAAGCAACGTAATCAATCGGAATGAAATTAAGCGGATCTTCAGGATTGGAAATCATTTTCAATGAGCGGAAGGCAAGCAGGGAACCCAGCACTTTTTCAACTTTTCTTTTGAAAAGCGAAACATCAATGAAAAAGCCATACAGGCCTGAGAAGCTCGTAGGAGCAAGTGTTCTGCTGTGGCCAATAACAATGCTCGGCCGCAGGATCATCAGTTTGCTTTTACAGTTATTGACAAGAAAATTTTCAGCAATGATTTTACTGGTCTCATAATAATTACTCGTTGGGTGATCCAATGGGTAAAGTTCTTCTTTGATCACCCCTTGTTTTTTACCCGACACATAAGCAGTACTAACATAGATTAGTTTTTGAGCCTGAATGGTATTTGTAAAACGACAGATGCGCTGTGTGCCATGTACGTTAATGTCATGAATAAATTCTTTATCTCTTTCTGAAAACTTTAACGAAGCAGCACTGTGCCAAACAGAAAGGATATTGAACTCGGAAAGAATTTCTTCGATCAATGGTATTTCTGCGGTAAGGTCACCCGTATAAGCAATACAGCGCGCATCGATAGCTGCTTCAAGCTCAGGCTGGTCGTATGCGATTGCTGCATTCACAAGGCTTTTCATCAGCCTTTTCTGGCTGTCTGCCTGGTTATCGCCCCGTACAAGGCAAAGAATATAGGCTTCGGTTTCTTCAAGAAGCTTTAAAACAATAGCTCCTCCCACAAAACCTGTGGCTCCGGTAATAAAATATGCGTTTTTCATATGTTTAAAAGTATGGTTGTGGCTGCGTCGATCTTTGAATGTGTGTTGTTGGTATGACCAAAAGTCTGGACAACAAGTGGAATGATATTTTCATTTTCATAAATGCGGTTGAGCATTTTTTCTGAAAACCCTCCAATGGTTGTTGTTCCGATGTTGTGCTGGTATGCTAAATGATAAAGCTTTGAACAGACAAGTCCTGCACCGATAATACTTTTGGTATACAGGTGTGTACCGGTATCAGAAGTTTCGTGTACAGGAATGGCAACAATAAATGTGAAGGCCGTGTTTTTCATGATCTTCTGATGCTGACAGGCTTCAGCAAGAACCTGGCTCATGCAGTTCTTTGCATCGGAATGTATATGCAATGCCTGTCCGTTTACAAGTTCTTCAGCTGTACCGCTGCGTATGCCTGAAACACGGGTTGCAAGGGATATGACCTGCAATTGTATTCCGAGAAATTTATTTACTTCCAGGCAGAACGGAACAATAGAAGTGCAGAGGTCTGAATAAACAAGGATGTCAACTGCCTGTTCATCGAATTCCTGTGCTGAGCTTCGTTTGTCGGCATATAGGCGCAAATAATCCAGGCTGGTCTCTTGCTTTGTGTGGAACATCCATGGATACCGGGCCGCTTTAACGGAAAGGGCTCGCTCGTGAAACTCAAGCACGTGCATCAAATTGGAACTGGCATAAGGCGCACATCCTGAAAAAGAATTCTGAATTGTTTTTGCAGGATCTATATAAGTATCCAGCGCAGGAATGTGAAACTGATTTTGCAAAATGAAAGAAAAAGAAATTGCTTCTCCATGATGAAAGCCCGTTTGCTTATTAAGCGTATGCGATGGAAAAACAATTGAGAGCGGTGCGTCCGGATAATCAGATCTGTAGAAGCGCGCAATGGTATCTGCTATGCAGGCCGCATCCAGGTGTGCATAGCGATAAGCACGTACTCCATATTTCTGTACACTTCGTGTAAAGATGGAAACGAAATACAGCTGACTTTCTGTTTTGTTCAGATTATTTTCAGCAAGAAACATGCTGATGTCTATATCTGTGATCCGGAAAAACTGATGCTCTGAAAAACTATAATACAGCAGGCACCATTGTTCTTCCAGATAAGTCAACAGCAATAGTTCTGTAGGATACAATGCGCCGGCAGATGGCGATCTTCTCTTTAGACTGTTATTGCTGTTGTAACTGTTTCTGTAACCGTAAGACCATTCCAACAGATGTTTGAATGAATCAAGCGAAGTATGTGCAACGCTGTTGCCCGCATTGCAGTAGCGACGGAACGGGTCCATGCGCAGGCTTACCCGGTTAACCGTTGAAAAAGGGCTTTCTACTCGCTGGAGATGAAGCCCTTTAATACCAAAATTATCTTTTACAGAAATCATACGGTGATTATCTATTCCAGTTGATGGAGCCTGTCTGTTCAAGTCTTCTTACACAGTAATCCCAATACGTTTTGATAGACGTATCTCCGTAGATATAATCCTGCTTTCCTTTTACATCGGTATCGTTTGAAACACTGTAGCTATGGCCGGTTGATTCGGCAATGATCTGCAGCTTACAGGCACGCTCAAGGATAAGCGCCAGGATGGTTGCTTCGCGCAATGATTTGCCGACAACCAGTACACCATGGTTCTGCAGGAATAATCCCGGTTGTTCGCCCAATGCTGCGGCAACTTTATTGCCAATGTCGATGGAAAGAATAGTCTGGCTGGTATCATCAAAGCGGCCAATACGGTCTTTGAAAAAAGCGCCGTCGTGAGAAATAGGTTTAAGTGGCATGTCGGTTGCACCAAAGATGAGCGAGTATGGTGCGTGGCTGTGTATGATAGCATTTACATCCGGGCGTGCCGCGTATATGGCCTGGTGCAGCGGGAGCTCAGGAGGCGACAGTAGGGAAGACGGCTTTTCCGTATCGTAATAGGCTTTCACCATGTCGGCTGGCACGGCTTCGCTGAAACCGGCAACAGCACGTTTGATAAAGAAATGTTCCTGCCTGGGCATACGTGCAGACACCTGGCCCTGATTAAAATCATCGTGCCCTTCGGCAGAAAGTATGCGGGAGGCAATCGCCAGGCGTTCGATAAGATCAGCTTCTGTTTTGCTGATTACTTCTTCCTGCATGCAGGAAGGTGCGAGGGTTGTTTTCATAATAGAATAAAATAATGTTCAGCGATTTTGGATAATAGGCAGCCCGTATCTGTTAGATAGCGGGCTGTAAGGAGAGATATACATCTGACATGGAATAGTAGGAGGGCTGTTGGTCGAGTACCCATTCGCAGGCAATGAGTGTGCCTTGCGCCGGTGCAGCCCTGTCGGTTACCTGGTGAAATATTTTTACTTCTTCACAAGTAAGGGAAAGCCATGCCGTATGATCGCTCACGGGCATGCCGCCCCGCACCGAAGACACATCCGCAACCGGCATCTGCATGCGCTGCTGCCACACTTTTTCAAGCAGTAGCGCAGTAGCGCTCGGCCGGTCTTTCTTTGATGTTGTGTGCCTGTCTATAATACTCAGCTCTTTGTTTCCCGAATACGATTGCAGCAATTCTGTTAATCGTATGAGCAATTGGATCTGCAGAAAATTTCCAAAAGAAAAATTATCTGCACGGATTACGGGAATGTGTACAGAGGCTTTTTTGAGAAGGTCAATATCCTTTTCTGATAAACCAGACGTGCCCTCTACTAAAGGGATCTGGTGCTTTACACAATAGTCTATTACAGAAGAAATGGATTTGGAATGCGAAACATTTACAATCACTTGCGGCCTTTCTTCTTCGACCCATCTTTTGCTATTGGCAAGTAGCGTGGTAGCTACAGAATTTTTATCGGCTGCACGCAGGATCTGCGAACCGAGTTTACCGGTATAACCGACAACCCCGATCTTATTTAACGCTTTCAAACTCATGTTCGATGTGTTCAGCAATGCTGTTCAGACTTTTAAGCGTTTCAGATGTGGTGCGGTCTTCATCCCATTCAATACCAATCTCATCTTCTATGGCCACCATAAAATTTAAAAGCCCGATGGAGTCAAGCCCAAAACTATTTAAAGACTCTCCTTGGATCTGTTCAAGCGTGTATTGGCTGAATGCCGGACTTTTGCGCAGCAGAATGCCGTACAGTTGCTGTAAAATTTCTTCTTTTCTCATAGCTGTAAAATTTTAATAGATCTCAAGCAGGCCGGCAGACACCTTCCCTGTGCTTGAGCGCGGAAATGTTTCGAGGATTTTTATGTATTGAGGAATTTTGTATTGTGCCAGAACTTTAACACAAAGTTTGGTTACTGTTTCAGCATCGATGCCGTTGCCTTCAATGTAGGCAGCAATAACATCACGCGACTGTACCTGTTTTTTAGAAACATATACATCCGTAACCGTGCTGATGGTCTTGATGAGATTTTCAATTTCTACGGGATCAATCTTACGGCCTTCAATGTTTATGGTCCGGTCTATTCTTCCGGTAAGCACAAGGTTTCCCAAAAGAGAAATGAAACCACGGTCGTTGCTGATGTAATATCCATCCGGGTTGATTCTTTCAGCAAAAGCAGGTTCGTGTGTATCCAGGTAAGCCAGTGCCATTGAAGTAGTGCGCACAAGAATTCTTTTTCCTATGCTGTCAGATTCTCCTAAAGATTCAAACTCGATGTCTGCATTTTCAAGCAGTTTGCCGAGTGTTCCTGTTTCATCTCCGGTGTTGAATGTGCAGGGTCCAACTTCAGCAATACCATAATAATTGCAGATACCGATACCAAATTTTTCTTCCCATGCATGGCTGCTGGCTTCTTTTAAAGGTGCAGCAGAACTTATCGCCAGTCTGAGTTGCAAATCACTGCGTGTGATCTTATCGGCATGGATCAATTGTTCATACACAAATGGAAAGGCAATAAGAATAGAAGGTTTATGTGCAAGCAGTGTTTTTTTGATGCTGCTCGGAATAAGATTTCCGTTATGAATGACCAGATGTGCGCCGGAAAAAAGAACAGACAGGATGCTTGTATTAAATGCCAGTCCATTGTTGAGTGTTGACAGGCAATAAACCACATCCTTGTGTTTGACTGCAGAAGCGCGCCACCAGTAATAACCGGCAGACATAAACGCTTTTTCAGAAAATTGCAGACAGCGTGAAAATCCCGTGGTGCCGGATGTAAAGCGGCAGAATGCAGTTTCAGGTAATAAATTATTTTGTTCCAACTCGTCTTCCGGTATAAATACCTGATATAATTTATAACCGGTCTTTTCTCCCATGCGGGCATACGCACATGCACCAAAAGGATTTTCTTCTTCGGTGATGTAGTAACGGGTGCCATTGCGCTTCAGGATTTTCAGGATCTCTTCTTCTTTCCAAACAGGGTCGCAGAACAACGGAACCTGTGAAGCTGTAATACCGGCAAGAATCAGCGGTAAAGAAGATTTTTTATTCGAAAGTTTTACGAGTACAGTTTCTCTTTCCGGAAGGAGTTTCAGAAACTGTTGAAAGGAATAATATTCGTTGAATAAATCTGCGTATGAATAACTTTCGGCTCCGCAGGTGACTGCTGGGTAAACGGCAAACTCGAGGCAAGTCTGCACAATCGAATTGTGCAGGTTGCCGCTGTTAAAGTAGTTAAACGTATTATGCATTGGTGATACTTTTAACAAATTCGCCTATATGCAATTCAAATAAATAATTCGATTCGAAATACGGGATATGCCCGCAGTATTCAATTTCTTTTACAATGGCATGCGGCATGAGTTTGGCTGAAGCTTCCAATGAAGTGCGGCAGTTGATGAAATCTGCTTCACCAGCCATGAGTAATGTTGGTGCATGGATCTTTTGCAGTTTGTCCGGCGTGTCTTCTGTTGTAAGTGACGATTTCAGGAAGCGTTTGATCTGGTCTTCCGAGTTGATTGCAACAAAACGTTCTTTCAACGCCAGGTAAGCAGCGCTGCCGCCGTTTTCAATGGTCATGTCGCCATAGATAAGCGGATAAATGTGCGCGAATAAATTCTCTGCACCGCCATTCTCTAAACTGTTGATCCAGGATTTAGTAAGAAATTTTCTTCTGCGGCTTCCGTACGGACAAAAAAGCGGCCCAACCAATGCAAGACCTTCAACCTTCTCCGGATATTTTAAAGCAAAGTCGCGGCAGATAAGTGTAGAAGTAGAAGTACCTACTAAAGATGTTTTTTCAATATTCAGATAGTTGAGCAATTCATTCAGGTCTTCAATCAGACTGCTGAATTCAATATCACCTTCAACCATGGAAGTAGCGCCCTGGTTGCGCAGGTCATACGTCATGATCCGGTAAGACTTCGCCAGTTCTTTGGTGAAGTTTTTCCATAAAGGAGAAATAAGAAAGAAATTGTTAACAATTGTAATCGTCGGGCCATCCATGTTGCCATAGATTTCATAATACACTTCTAAGCCATTTGGTAATTTGGCTCTTTGCTGATCTGCATATTTCAGATCAAGATTTTCAATTTTTTCTTCACTGAATGAAACTTCCATAAAGGTCAAAAGTTAAAAGATGATAATTAATTGCTGTTAAAAATGTTGAGTTAAGTCATAGCAAATACAGGAAGATTTGAATGAATATCAACGAATGAATAGCATGATTCACCAGCGTAAAAATTTCATGCATCAACGTATTGGTTTAGGTTAATACTGTTGTTTTTATAATGCTCTGTAATGCTAGCAAACACAGTATATACAAAGGATTTGGTTAACATAAGTCAACAAAAATCCGTATACAAATGGCTCTTTTAAAAAAGGGAAATTTGGTGTATTAAGAAATTGTAAAATTATTGGAGAAAAAATTTCTGCACGCATCTTATAGCATGATGAAAAAATAAAAACACGAGCAAGAGCTTTTGGGAGAACTGAATTTTTTGAATGAAAAATTAAATGCGGGCAGCAGCAAACGTTCTGACATCAATATAATGATAGGCAGGATCTGCAACAGAAGCACTCGTTGCCAGCCAGCAGGTGTAAGCGGCGTTCAGCGTTAATTCTTTCAGAAACCAATTTTTATTTTCAACGCAAGCGCATTCCTTTTCAATATTAATTTTTGAGAATGGGAGCAAGATACCTTTACCGTTTGCCTTAGCAACGGACTCTTTCATTGACCACAGGTCTGCTATGGATTTTAATGAAAAGGATGATAGCGCCATGTTGGCCGACTCTTCAGCAGTTAAAAAAAATTGCGGACTATCAATGGGCACATCAGCAATTTTCTGGATGTCGAGGCCAAGTTCCACGGTTTCACTTACTGCTACAGCAGCAACGTTTCCGGAATGAGAGATATTAAAATAGAAAAGATCTGAATAAGGTTTTCCGTTTTTATGTTTCTTTAATGGAAAAACAGAATCAGTAGCACCAAGCACGTCTGCGGCATGCATCAATAAAAGCCTTGAGAATAAATGTCTGTGCCTGTCTTGCCAATGTTTGTAACGGGCATTGTTAAAGCGTTCTTCCACAGGTAAAAAATGCAGAAAATCATAAAACACATCATGTTCTAAGGGTGAATTGAAAAATGTATAGTAGATGGTTACCATGATCTTTAAGCGCTGGGTAAAAGACTGCTTATATTAAGATACATAGATCTGCTGTAAGATAAAAGCGTACGGGGCACAGAAACCGGTTGCGGAATTATTTTTTATCAAAAGATAAAAAAAGTAAAGGCCGTCCCGACAGCTATCGGGACGGCCTTTACTTTTTTCTTTATAAAGAAGCACTACACGTTTTTGATCTTGCTGTGATTCCTGCTGTATAGAAAATAGATTGCAATACCAACCGCCATCCACACGACCAAACGGATCCAGGTATCTGCAGGCAATGCATACATCAGATACAGACATACAATGATACCCATGATTGGCACAAACGGGACCCACGGAGTGCGGAAGGCTCTTGGTGCATCCGGTTGTTTTTTACGCAGCACTAATACGCCAATACATACCAGTACAAAGGCGAACAGCGTACCGATGCTGGTCATTTCGCCAACAACAGAAACGGGAACGAAGCCCGCGAACAAGCTTACCAGGATAGCAAACAGAATATTTGATTTCCAGGGTGTCTGGTATTTCGGATGCACTTCAGAGAAGATTGCCGGCACCAGACCGTCTTTCGACATACTGAAGAATACGCGCGACTGGCCCATCAACAGCACCATGATCACAGAGGTGTAACCTGCAAGAATGGCAATGATGATCAGTTCCTGGAAGAAATGATAAGGAGTCTGCGCAATGGCAAGGGCTACAGGAGCGGCTTCGTTTTTAAAGTTCTGGTAATTTTCCAGGCCTGTCATTACATAAGAGAACAATACATATAATATAGTGCAGAGCACCAGCGAACCTAAGATTCCGATTGGCATGTCGCGCTGCGGATTCTTTGCTTCCTGCGCAGCAGTAGATACCGCGTCAAAGCCAATGAAAGAGAAGAATACGACAGCAGCACCCGTCATTACACCTGTCCAGCCGAAGTGTTCAAAAACGCCCGTATTTTCAGGAATATAATCAGCATGGTTTGCCGGGTTGATATAGCTCCAGCCCAATACGATAAATGCGATCACGACCGTAATTTTCAATGCCACAATTATGTTGTTCAGTTTCGCAGATTCTTTTATGCCGCGGATCAATACAAGTGACATTAAACAAGTGATAAAGATTGCCGGGATGTTTACGATTCCTTGTACAGCAACACCGTTGATCGTATTTGTTTCGAACGGAGACATCATCCATTCATATGGAATGTTGCTGACGTGAAATTTTTCAAGCAGTTTGATTAAATAGCGAGACCAGCTGATGGCTACTGTTGCCGCACCCACCGCATATTCAAGCACAAGATCCCAACCGATGATCCAGGCAATAAATTCGCCCAGTGTTGCATACGAATAGGTATAGGCGCTTCCCGCAATCGGCAGCATGGATGCAAATTCAGCATAACACAAACCAGCGAAAGCACAACCTAAACCGGCAACCATGAAAGAAATGGTCACTGCTGGTCCGGCATTTTCGGCAGCTGCAATACCGGTCAAAGAAAAAATGCCGGCACCAATAATTGCTCCGATACCGAGCAATACCAGACTCGTAGCGCTAAGGGTTTTTTTGAGGTCGCCCTTTTCTTCCTTGAGAATGGATTCAATGCTTTTCGTTTTAAAAAGAGTTGAGAACATAGTTCGTTTTTTCGTTTAAGGAACTAAAGTACAAGATTTTGCTCAAACTAAAAACTACCATTTTGCTGAAGCATTGTCTTTACTGTGCGACCCCGCTGGGGTCGTAAATTGGTAAAGAGCGATTTCCTATAAACATGTGACTCCGCTGGAGTCATAACCAACAATCATATATTTTAGTATAAATGGATGATTCCTGATCACGATGCCATGTATATATGCAAAGAAGATAAGAATCACACAATGACTCCAGCGGAGTCACATGTTTATAGAAAGAATATCACGTTTTGCCATCGACCCCAGCGGGGTCGCACAATTTCATAAATAAAAAAGGAGAGGCACGTTTCGCGTAACTCTCCTTTTTATCATTAATATTGATCGTATATACTACTCTTTCTTCGCAGTGGCAATCACGCAACGTAAATGATATTCATTGATCACATCTACAGCGTGAACAAGTTCTTCTACCGAAACACTTTTGTCGATGCGCAGTGCAATCGTTGCCGTTGGCGAGGTAATACTTTTTTGCTTTAAGATACTTTCGTAATCCTGGAACGTGATCATTTTACCTTCCACATAGTATTCCTTGTTCTGGTTGATTGATACGTTCAGGATATCCTGGTGCATGGTCTTTCCGGTTCTCGATTCAGGCAACAGCAAACCAAGCGCGTTTTGACTTGCGAGTGTTGAAACCATTAAGAAGAACAGCATCAGGAAGAAAAGAATATCGGATAGTGAGGATGCCTCTACTCCGGCATGCACTCTTTTTCTGCGTTTGATTTTCATTAGCGGGCAGGTTTATAAAGTGTATCCAGAAAGTCAATACTGTTATCTTCCAGTGTAGCAACTACACGGTCAATTTTATGATTCAGATACGTATACATGATGTAGGCCAATACACCGATCAACAGACCGGAAGCAGATGTAACCATTTTTTCATAGATACCACCGGCTATAATACCGATACTGATATCGTTGGCAATGGAAATATTATAGAACGATTTGATCATACCCACAACTGTACCAAGGAAACCAAACATAGGGGCGATGGCAGCGATGGCAGCAAGCAAGCCCAGGTTTTTTTCCATACGGTTCACTTCAATGGTCGACATGTTTTCCATGATACTTTCAATATCGCGGATCGGAGAACCTAAACGGTTAAGAGCCTTAGAGAATACACGCGCAGTAGAACCAGGAGCCATGTTGCAGATACTCTTCGCTTCTTCCAGCTTACCTTCCTTGATTTTTTCTTTCACAGATTCCAACATATATGGATCTACTTTACTGGCATTTTTTATATAAAGAAAACGCTCAATGAATATTGCTACCGCGGCAACAGACAGAAACACAATCGGGATCATGATAGGCCCACCCTTCATCAGGATTTCCAGAATGGAAAGATCTTCTATTTCCGGCTTTGCTGCAGTTTCTACGGGAGCAACAGATTGAATTTGAAGTAAAATAGATTGTAACATAAGGTTTTATTTTTTTAGAATATACGAAATATATTTTCTGCAACCAGACTCCTTATCATTGAGTTTGAACAAATTTACATTCTCTATTTCAAATATTTAAATATTTGGTTTGATATAATGCAATTGTTTCCCGACAGCACGTTCAGAATGTTGTATAGTTTGAATACGTATTCATCCTGATTTATAACATATAACAGATTCAGCAACATGTTTATTGTGCAAAACTACTTACTGGACCCATATCGCTGTGCTCACATTTTCCAATAAAACAGCAGTCATCAATTTAACTATAAAGCAAAGGGAGCCTGTCAGTTACGACAGGCTCCCTTTGCTTTATATCAGGAAAGAATTTCCGGATGAATGGCTGTATTTATTCTTTTGTGATGGTATAGGCCATTACAGAATTACCAAAGAATGTTGGTACAACCAGCAAGCTTTCACCTTCTACATACCAGGCATCAGCAGCATTCAATTTTGCGTCTTTGGTATCCAGAATTTTCTGTACCGTTGTATCATTTACATAATACACTTCGCCCGGCCAGCAGGAAATAATGTATTCGTTTTTCGTAATCTGCATAACACCATCGCCACCCGGAATGGAATCAGCGACACCGTTTAATTTTTTTGTTGAATAATCTGCATCATAGAACAAGCCACTGCCCATGTCAATAATGCGCAATGAGTTTTCCTGAGCCAGTAAACCGTTTGGCATAACCAGCGCCGGGTCGCTCGACCATAATGATACCACACCCTCTTTAAGCACATAGATTTTTTTCGCGCCTGAATCGGTAAAGTATACATTGCCTTTTGCATCTACAGTAACATCATTCAGGAACAGAGAGCTGTCTATCATGTAAGACTTTTCAACTTTGGCTGAATCCATATTAATCACTAGCAGTTTGTGGATATCGGTTACGTACATTTTACCTTTGTACACGCCCATACCTTTAGGTGCATCCAATCCTTTTACCCATTCCAGTTGCGCAATAGATCCGTCCAGGTTCAATCTTGAAATGAAACCTTTGCCGTCAACGCTATCCGGTTTTCCGTCGATATTACTCACGTACAGAAATTTGTCTGCCGGGTTATACAATACAGATTCAGGTACTTTAAGCACGGTGTCTGTCTGCCATTTTTTTGTTGCGGTAACTTTAACCGGTTTCTTTTCTGCAGCAGGTTCTGTACAGCTGAAGATCAACAGTGCAGAAGCAAAACATAATAGATAATTTTTCATGAGAGAAGGTGTTGTTGGTTATTTATAATAGAAGAGTATTTTATTTGCAGCGATCAGAATTTCAAAAGCGCCGGGTTCGGTCACAGTTTTTAATTCTTCGTTTGTAAATGCAAGATCATCTTTCGTTAAGATAAAATCAATAGTTTTTGATTCTCCTGCCTTTAAATTTATTTTATCAAACGCACGTAGTCGCTTAACACTCGGCGTAATGGATGCCACAAGATCGCGCGTGTACAGTTCCACCACTTCCTGTCCGTCTACTTTTCCGGTATTGGTGATTGTTACGGTAACCGTTAGCGAGTCGGAGCCGCGCAGCGTATCACTGCTGATGCGGATCGGGCTGTATTCGAACGTAGTATAAGACAAGCCATGGCCAAAAGGATATTGCGGCTTGAATTCATAATAGTATTGGTATGGCTCAACGATCTCCACGGCTTCGTCCAGCAGCTTGTGGTCGTAAGTGATTAACGTGCCGCTGTAGCGCGGATACGTAAATGGAAGCTTTCCGCTTGGGTTGTATTTGCCATACAGCACATCATAAATAGCTTGTGCGCCCTGCGAACCGGGCCAGTAAGCCATTACAACAGCGCTGCAATACGGCTCGATTTCACGGATGATACGTGGACGGCCTTCCAGCAATACCAATACGATTGGTTTGCCGGTTTTTGCCAGCTCTTTGATTACTTCAACCTGCGAAGAATCGAATGCCAGATCCGGAATGTTGCCCGGTGTTTCTGCGTAAGCAGCTTCGCCGGCACAGACAACAATGACATCGGCTGTGCGTGCGGTCTGCAGCAATGCAGCTTTATTCAACGGGGTTGATTTTGACCAGGCAGCCAGATTAAAGATGCTGTTTGAAGGCGCATCTTTTTTGAAAACCTCTGCAACCGTATTCAGACTATCGGGATATAAATGTTCCACATTGCCCTGCCAGGAGTATGACCAGGCGCCATGCAGTTCTGACAAGGTATTAGCAAATGGTCCGGTTACCAGCACTCGTTGCTTATCGCTTAAAGGCAATACCGATTTTTCATTTTTCAAAAGCGTTACCGACTCACGTGCAAGCTGCAGCGCTGTCTGGCTATAGGCAGGCTTAGAGAAACCAGCCACCGCTTCGGGCTCCAGATACGGGTGTTCAAACAAGCCCAGATCTTTTTTCAATTGAATGATTCTGCGCACCGATTCGTTGATACGTTCTTCTGAAATTCTACCTTCTTTAACCAGCGCAATCAGATCATCGGTAAAGCTGAAATCGAAAGGAACAATGCACATATCAATACCGGCATTCACGGCCAGGTAAACCGCGTCTTTATGCGTCGCTGCTACCTGGTGGCGTTCTTTCAGTTTTAAAATATCCAGCCAGTCAGTAATAACAACACCTTTAAAGCCCAGCTCATTACGCAGCACATCGGTAAGTAGGTATTTGCTTGCATGCACTGGCGTGCCATTGATCTCTGCGGAGTTTACCATTAATGTATGAGTACCTTGTTTCACCGCGGAGCGGAAAGAAGGCAGGAAATATTCGCGCAGTACAATTTCAGGAATGTAAGCAGGGGCGCGGTCTTTACCATTTTGCGGAACAGAATAACCAATGAAATGTTTCATGCAGGCCGCTACGTGTTGAGGTTTAGAAACGTCGCCGCCTTCAAATCCCTGAATAGAAGCTTTGCCCATTTCTGTTACCAGGTAAGCATCTTCACCAAAGGTTTCGCCGAAGCGCGACCATTGCTGGTTGCGGCCCACATCCAGCACCGGCGCAAAGTTATAACGGATGCCCGCAGCGCGTGTCTGGATTGCAGTGATTGCGCCTGCTTCTTTTACTAAGGCACGGTTACGTGTAGCAGCAAGACCGATGTTGTGCGGAAATAATGTTGCTCCGTACACATAATTGGTGCCGTGTACGGCATCAATGCAATATAGGAACGGAATCTTGTGACGCGTTTTTTCCAGCGTTAATTTCTGAATGGGCTCAATGATGGCGTGCCATTCATCGAGTGTGTAGGCGTGTGTAAGCACGTTTTGAATAGAACCTACATGGCGCTTCACAATTACATTGTTCAATCTGGCCGTGTCAACAACAACGGTGCTGTCCACTTCAGTGGCAATGGTCGCCAGCGTAAGGTTGGTCATCTGTCCGACCTTTTCTTCCAGCGTCATACCGGCAATTATTTTTTCAATATCATCCGAAGCAGTTGCTTCTTCCGTGTGCTTTGTACAGGACATACCGAAAGCTGCGATGCTCAAGGATAATATCCAGGAGAGGTGTTTATTATACATGGGTAACTTTAAAAAAAGCTTGAGGTTAGTAATGAATTTTTGCCCGAACCGGTGAAAACAGAGGTAATGGTCCTGCCCGGGCGAAAGATTATATGATTATTGTGACCAGGAAGTTGGCTCTCTGTCCCAGCGGTGTTTTCTTAATTCGTTGAATAATTCCTGCGTAAGTTTAGTACCGTCGCTCACACCCGTGTTGGCAAGTACATTGCGCTCTTTACGCATACCCGGTATGGTTGTAGAAACTTCATCATTCATTAAAATAAAACGCAATGCCATTTCAGCCATGCTCATGCCCACCGGCACAACCGGCCTTAAGCGGTCTGCATGTTCTGCGCTTGAGATCAGGTTTTCAGGAACGAAATAACTTGCTCTCCAGTCGCCCGGCTCGAAGGTTGTATCTTTGGTGATCGCCCCGGTTAAAGTGCCTTCATCAAAAGGAACGCGGGCAATCACAGCAATATCCAGTTTTTTACAAAGCGGGAACAAAACATCTTCCGGCGCCTGGTCAAAAATATTATAGATCACCTGTACAGAGTCAATTTTGCCGGTCTTCAACGTTTCCAGGCAATTTTCAGGCTCCCATCTGTTTACGCTGATACCGAAGGCGTCAACCTTACCTTCTTTCTGCAAATCTTCAACAGTACGCTGCCAACGCTCGTCGTTAGCCCATGCATCTTCCCACACGTGGAACTGCATCAGGTCAATTTTTTCAAGCCCCAGATTGGTTAAACTTTTTTCAGTAAACTCTTTAATATGTGAAACAGGAAAACATTCATCGAGTGTATAAGATTTTTTCGACGGCCATTTAAAGTTCATCGGCGGTATTTTGGTGGCCACATAAAGCTTTTGCTGCTGGTGTCTTTTCACCAGTTTGCCCAGCAATTGTTCGCTATGACCTTCTCCATAACCCCAGGCCGTGTCGAAAAAATTAACACCTTGAGAAACAGCTAAATCAAGCGATTTTTCAGATTGCGTGTCTTCAGAGCCTTTCCAGCCGCTGGCGCCCCACATTCCATAACCGATTTCACTTACTTTCCAGTCTGTTCTTCCAAATCTTCTTAGTTGCATACGTATCCATTTATATTAATATAACAAGATAAGGTATTTTTCAGAATAGTAAAAAGTTGTAGCCGAATATGAAAAATTGGGGTATTCAATCAGGAATCAGCCAAATACTGAAATAAGAAATCAAATACAACCAACTGAAATACTGATATATAATGTATTAACCACGAAGTAGAATGGTAAAGTAGCGCCCAAATTGTACAAAATAGCAGCTTTAACCGATTCAGGCACGAACAGAATCAGCGGGAAATTTTCTATACGTCAGGCAGAAAACCTGGATTTCAATTTCAAAAAAGGCTTTTCAATGAAATAATACGAACAGCTGGCTACCACAAAAAGGAAGAAGATGTTTTGGGGAAATTGGGTAAACCAGATCCTCGACTCGCTAACCAGGATCTGCTGCCATAGATACAAACTATACGAAAGCATCCCGATAAAATCCATGACTTTTAAATTTAGAAACTTAAACCACAAACCCTGCGGACCGAAAACAGAAAAGAAGAATATAACGCCGATCAGGAAATTGGCAAGGGTGCCATGGGTAAGTCCGAGCGGAATAAACAGCACATTCAATTTGTCCAAACCAATATACGTAAACCCTTGCGGGATAAACCGAAGAAAGAACAGCAAAACCAATGCACCATAGAAATATATTTTCCAGTGTTTAGACAGGCGTTCAATCATTTCATCTTTATATAAAGCGAACAGGCAGCCGGTAGCGATGGCGTCGATGCGGGTAAAAAGCGAGAGTTCATCGATCCACGAAACCGGATGATGGTAAATGAAGGTACGAACCATTGGCACAGCCGCTATCAGGAACACACACAACCACTTGCGCAATTTTGGTCCGGTTAAAAAGATCAGCGGCCAGAAGAGGTAGAAGTTTTCTTCTACACTTAAGGTCCAGGCATGCGACGTGAGCCATTCATTCTGCCAGTTCAGGTACTTGGTATACGTAAGCGCCGTTAGCCAGGAGCTGGGTGCAATACTTATAAAATGAAGTTGCTGTAAAGCAAAATAAACAAGCAGTAAAAAATAATAAGCCGGTGTAATGCGCAGAAACCTGCGGATATAAAACTTTTTTAAAGAAATTTCTTTTGTTTCAACTTCTTCCCAGAGTAATAAGGATGTGATCAGAAATCCTGAAAGCAGGAAGAAAATGTTTACACCCAAATGTCCATCGGTAAAAAATTCAATCACAGCAGTTAAAAAGAAATTGTGATCGACAGTAGCCTGCGGCTTTTGCATAAGCGACAAATGGTAAACAATTACAATAAGAATACTTATTGCCCGCAATCCGTTTATGCTGGGGAAAATCGTTTTTACCATAGGTGCGCAAACCTACACAAAACGCGCAATAAACAATTATGTACTTTCGAAAAAAAGCAGATTTAATTTTCTTCTTTGTTAACCATAAACATAGCCGTAGACGGAAAGCGGGCGAAAAGCTCGTCTTTTAATTCTTCGGAAACTGGTAGCGTACCGATAGCCTGCGACATGCAATGCAGCCAGGCGATGGCGTCGGTTTCCGTAATTGTGTGCGGCATATGTCGTGCGCGCATGCGCGGGTGGCCGTATTTGTCGGAGTAAAGGGCTGGTCCGCCGAGGAACTGCGATAAAAACAGACGCTGTTTGCCTTTAATTTCTTCTTTATCGTTTTTAAATAAATGTGAAATCTGCGGATTCACAAAAACCAGGTCATAAAAACGTTCAACCAGCAGGTCAAGGTTTTTTTTGCCTAATCGATAATACAGCGCTTCGGTTTCCATGTGTTTTTGTATAACGGTTTCGTTAAAACAAAAATGCGAAAAAGCGTTCAAAGAACCGAACGGAATTACATGATCCATATCAGGCCATGGATTAATGCGGTAACGGAAAATGTTTTTTCAGATATTTTTTTAATTGGGCAGAAGTTACATTGGTAGCCACCAGATTTCCTTTCTCATCTACAATGTTGATGCTGGGCGTTCCCGGCGCTTCATAGGCAAGCATTGTTTTTGCAGCACCATCATATGGATCGTAGGCATGAATGGCAAAATTCAATTTGTCTTCTTTGATTACCGGACGCAGTGTACTGGTATCGGAGTCGATCGCGATCATGATATAGGCGAGTTTGGAATTTTTATACGGAGTTACAATTTCCGGAAGTGTCTTATTGCTTTCTCTGCAATGTGGACAGGTAGGACTCCACAGATGCACAATTACAACCGAACCTTTATACTGATGCAAAGAAATGCTGTCGCCAGTAAGTGTAGCAACTGTGAAGTCGGGCGCTTTATCTCCTACGAGCAGTTGCGAAGCGGAGATGAATGAAGTAAGTGTTAAAAAGAGCAGTGATGAAAATAAAATGGATGGGAATGTTTTTAAACGCTTCATGTTTTTAGGTGGAATGATTTCAGATTAAAAATAGCTGACCACACAAGAAGTATGTTACATAAAAACAGGTATTGTTTGCAGGAATTAGTTATGGCGAAAGCTCGTGCTGCCGTCATCCGCACCGTAAGAGATTTCACCGTAGCTTAAGTGGTATGCTTCCGATGCACATAAAGGGTTGATGTAGGTAATAATTTTTTCCCGGATGATATCGCCATCGTCGGATGCATCATAACCCTCTTTGCTGCCATCAGGAATAATGAAAAAAGATGCATAATGATTTACAATGCTTTCTTTAATCTCAGAAACCAGATGCACACCATTGGATGCTTCCATATGTGTTTTATAAAGCTCAACAATTTTTGCACGAATCGTTTCCAGAACTTTTTTATCGTTGCAGGTTACAATCAGAGCATGATGGCGGATGTTTCTCATTCGGATTTGTTATATGCAGAAAGGACTGTAAATATCGTGCACTCTTGCCGGAATACAAAATGAAACGTAAAACTCTGCACGCTGAAAAACTTTTCAAATTGAATTTTTTTAATATTAAAT
>JAGKWN010000066.1 GCA_021151805.1 Cytophagaceae bacterium
ATAATAGAAATATTAAAATAGGAATAATACATTATCAACTTAAATACTCCACAGAAAATTAAAAAGGTACTTACAATAGGAGATATTTTAATTAATTTATTTAACATACTCTTTAATGATAGTTCTTTATTACTATTCTGTATTAAAACACTTTGATAACACTTAACGTTTGTAACAATCTAACAAAAGTTCTTAATGTATCAATACTTTGCTCATCTAATCCATCAGGATCAAAATGCATTATATTATTTCTAACATCCTTTATCTTTTCTAAATGTTCACAAAAAATTTTCCTGTCAATCTTTATTGCAAGCTTATCCCAATAAACTGGATTTTGAAATAGTCTTAAATATTCTCCAAATGTTAAATCCGCAACTGTATCAATCACTCTTTCAGTATCCCTTTCATCTTTAGCATTGGATAATTCTTCTTTTGATAATTTTTTAAGGATTTGTCGAATATAATTTTCTATTTCAGCAACAAGTAAAAAGGGTTCCGTCAACTGTTTAAATTGTAAGCTTAAATCACTTGCTGTCACTATTCCACAAATTTCTTTGGAAAAATTTTCTACTAGAACATAATCATGTTCAATAATCATTGGTAATGCTTTAAATAAAGACGTATCGTAAGATATTAATTGATAATTTGGCTCCATTAAATCTTTTACTTTAGCTGAATTTAAACCCACTGAAAATTTCCTTCCAATAGATCTCCAACTAATAACTCCTTTCAAATCCCTTTTAGGTTGCTGCATTACTGGTAATTGACTATAATCATATGTAATCATTTTTGTTATTGCTTCTGACAGATCACTATCTGGTTTTACATATGTTAAATATTTATTTGCAGCTTCAAGCTTACTTATTCGATAAGTCGGATCATCATAATATTCTTCCTTTTCTTTTTCAGCAATATTTTCAGGCTCAACTGTATTTACATCAAATCCTGTACTATCTTTATTTTCTTTAGACAGAATAATCTTGTTTTTAAATTCAATAACACCATCAATATATGCCGCATTAAAATGAGGTTTTGTTTCCAAACCCAAATTATTTAATGTCCTTTCAATTTCACTAACAACCCACCAACCTCGTCTTTGTGCACCGAACCAACTTAAAAATGTTCTTACCGAAACTAAATCAGTGGGTTGGCCACGATCCAATTGCATCTTAATTTGTTTCAATTTTTCTATTTCCATACTTTTCAATTATCTTCATAATCACTTTTCGTTTAATTTTTTAATTTCCCTTACCGTGATTTGCGGCACACAGAACACAGTGAAAAACCTTAAATTATACACTCCAATTTTATAAAGCCCATAAGTTTAAAATCTATCAGTACAATGTGACAAGATATCAAATGCATCTTTTAACCTTGGCTGGTAACTTAATCTACAGTGTTGGGCGTAGTACTTACTTTTTCAGTTTAAGTGTCAAGATGTTTTGGATTTTTAAAAGCAGTTCATCAAATGTTATAATTTCAACATCCCTACAGTTATTTCTAAATAATTCAAAGCAATGTTTTTGTTCTTCAGTAAGTGACTTATGTTGTCCAATAATGACGATGCATTTTGAATTGATAGTTTCAAAATTCTCTTTACTTTTTCTTTTGAGATGGTCATACTCTTTCTGGAAGTTATCTCTTTGATTTAATACCTGATTTATACAACCAGATAATTCTTCCGTCACGCTATAAACATCTGTTCCCCGATATGCTTTATCACTTAATAGTTGTGTTTTATGTGTCTTTATTTCGAGAAAGGTTACGTTGTCACTTAGCTTATTCTTCATAAGATAGTCACTAAACTTCCCGTTTGTATTATTGATATCTTTCCCGCCAACATACGCTTCATCTTTAAATAAAATAATTGGTTGTGCAAATATTGATGAGAATATCCAACTATTAATTTTTAAGTATTCTTGCCACTTCTTTTCAAGACGTGCAATGGTTATTGTTGAACTAAGGAGTGTTGAATAATCTTGAACAGCGTCACTTAATATTTTATTGTCAATATATTGCTTAGTGCTTGATAGCTTTGTCGGATCTAGGAAATTAGTATTTAAAGAGAGCTTTTCAAATAAATCCTTAATTGCTTCTTTATCTTTTGCAGAAAATTCATCGATATTATTGCCCCATTTTGAAAGCGTTGTCGTTAAAGCGTTCGACACATATTTGGTCTCTGGCTTCTTTATTACTTTTGGAAAGATTGTGTGTAAGCTTACCTTACTCTCAAGCTCTTGCTCTTGTGTGCTTTTTTTTGCAAGGTCCGTAAAACTTTTATTGATGATGCTGAAAGTTTGCTCATTTAAAGTAATTTCTTTGGCTTTTAAATCAATTCCGTTTTCTTGTGTTTTTACAAAAGAAATTTTGTTGATTTTAAGTTCATTGTCTAAATAATTTGCAAATACTTTTAAGTTCTTTGTAAAACCATATCCTCTTTTAAAGGATTTAATTAATCCAGTTGGCAACTTTCCTCCGAACCCATGAAATTCAATACTCATTATATTTTTATATTTTGAGCCACCATTGTATCCAATTGGATAATGAATTTCAATTTGAGTCTTTTTAAAGACTTCTCGGGATAATTGGTCAATCTTCTTGTCTTCATTAATAAAATGAAAGACTTGTTTAGTCTGATTGTTAACTTTACTTTTTTCTCCAAAAAAATTTGCCATAATTCTATTTGTTATGTGCTATTTAGCATTATGCCCAACGAGTTCGGGCGGGTTTCGAAGCACAAAGTTTCAATTTATTACTAAAGTTAAATTAATTTGCACATCAGTCCGCCTGATGCAAAAGCCGCCTTGGTGGTTGGCTTTTTTGTTCTACAATACTGTCCTTTCAATTGTTAATGCTAAAATTTTGTCTTGCAATAAATTTACCAATTCATCAGTATTCGTAAGGACTTCAATTTCTTCTCTTGAAAGTAAAAGAACCGAAACCTTATCTCTTATTACGGCATTTATTAATTCACTATGTGCATTGCTCACACCATCAGCAACTCCGGTTATGCCACTTAATGATATTAAAATACCTGTAGAAACACCGCAATCTCTTAGTTTGTCAATGAACCATCGAACACCTGCACTACCAAGTCTGTTTGCGGTATTTTTACATTCTGTTATAACCACAAAGTCAAGAAAATATAAATCAGATACTCTCTTGTCGTTTTTAAAAACAACATCTAATTCATGTGCTCTAACACCGTCAAGAACGTTCTTTTTATAAAATCGAACACCTGGAACTTTGTCGAACAAGTAAACTGTAAGTTGCTCTAGAATATCACCTTTTTCGTCAGTAGTTGGTGCATTGTCAGAGTCTTGCAACAGTTTTTTAATATGTGGATTTGAATACCTTGCCATAACTAGTGTCCGTGTGCTATTTTATTTCTACTAGTTAGGATTACACTTTCAAAAGTGCTTACCATCAAACCATTAATGAAGTCTTCTACGTCATAAGCTATTATTAATGGATTTAATGTGGATTGAAACTTATGTCTCTTACCTGTTTTGTCAAGGTAAAGCAGAAGTGCAACTTTTGCGTCTGAAGTCTCTGCATATTTTTTTATTTGATATTCTGCTTTTTTAAATGTTTCATCACTTAGCCTTCCAAACTTTGCTTCAACAATTATCGGATTTCCAATTATTCTTCCAAGTTTGTTGCTCCATAAAGCAAAGTCAATTCCAATATCTGGACCTTTGCTGTTATCAGCATATTTTAAATGTATGGTCTTAAAAATTTCTTCAATGACATATTCTAATTCTCTGCCGTGCCCACTTTCTCGTAATCTCTTTGTTTGTTGAAGTAAAGAATTTAAAACTTCAATTTTATGATTATCGTATTTATCATTGGGTATTTCATTTTGTTTTTCAACTTTTTTTGTCGGTTTTCTTTTTGCTTTTATTTCATCAATAAATCCCAACAAAGTCATTTTGAGAAATGCTCTGTCATTAAGATTTGCTGTTAATGATAACTTGTTTTCAATATAGAAAGGTAAACTTGCGTCTTTATCAATAATAATTAGCGAGGGTTTTCCAAGTCCTTCGCAGACACCAATTTCATAAAGAACATTTTTACTGTCTTTTGAAACAACAAATACGGCAAAATCAGCTTGTCTAAGTTTTCTTTTAAGAATGTCTTTAATTGAGCTACCAATAGAAAAGTCATACAGGTCTAAAGTCTCTACTTTATTTTCTGCCAAAACGGACTTAATCAATGAAAGGTCAGTGTCGTAAGAAGCAGATAAAAAACATTTATATTGTCTGTCCATTTTATTTTCTAAGTTTCATATTTTGTGTCGTTATTTAAGCTTGTCACCAACTAGTTGATACAGGTACCTAATACATGGATATTTCTTATGTCGAAACCTTATCCGTGCATCATCCCTGGTATATCCATTACAATCGACTGATTATATGAAAAGCAAAAAACAAAAAGCAGTATCAAGCATTCAAAAATCAGCTGGTATAAAAGTTACAACACCTAGTTAGCTAAAATTTTATTTATATGAAATATGTACAGCGGAATAATTATAAAATTATTGTTCCAATGGCGTAAATAACACCCTAAAAATGAGAAATATCATTAAAACGAAAACCAAAAGGGGTTTTTCAATCTTTTTATCATACTAAAAAATAGTTAAAAATAGTTTTACGGTGAGGATAGAAAAATGGTCGGTGACGCTTGGATAGAACAGCCCTTTAGGCATTATGCGAGTTCGCTAAACAGCGACCAAGGCGTAGATTTGCATGAGTTTATCCCGCTGTTCGGGATTCAATCCCGAACTCAGGTAATAACGATTTGTAATCGTTATCAAGAACCGGATTATAAATCCTGTTCATCTGGCTTCCGGATTGCAAATCCGGAAGAGCTTTAAGCTTTACATTATACAAGTTCGCTAAACACCTATCAAAGCGTAAAAACTACCAAACCATCACTCCTGTAGCAACGCCTCCGTCTTCCGGTCGGGTTTGCCATCAAAAAATACATCCAGCACCTGCTGAAAAACAGGATGCGGTTTTTCCAGTAAAGAAAATAAGGTAATCGAAGAATGCAGCTTTAACGTGTCCACAGAGCCGAAGATCTCCACGGCAGATGTTGGCGGCAACTGCAGCAAGGCCTGACTGATTTCGATGATCCGCCTGCCCAATACCGGATGCGCCAGGTAGCGCTCCGCCTCCTCCTGATCGCGGATCGCGTAGAACCGCGCCGTTTCGCTGTGCCCCAGGCCCTGCAGCTGCGGAAAAATGAACCACATCCAATGGCTCGTTTTCCTTCCGCGCTGCACCTCTGCAAGCGCCTGTTCATACACACCTTCCTGTGCATCCAGAAACCGGGATAAAGTATCTTTCATATCTATGAGTATAGCATTACCATTTTGGTTTACGTATTTCAGCTGCACAGCGCCCGCTGCTCCGGACAGCGCATTACGCATGAGTTACGCCCAGATGACTGAGCAACGCTTTGGCTGTAGGGCCGGCAGACAAAGGATTCTGGCCGGTGATCAGTAAACCATCCTGTTCGGTATGGGAAATAAACGGAACCAGGCCCTTTGTATAATCGGCACCCAAAGCGACCAGGCGGTCCTGCAGGGTATAAGGAATATGTTTGTAACGCATCGCCAGTCGTTCTTCTGCATTCGAAAATCCGGTTACACGTTTGCCTTGCAGCACCGTGGGATCAAGCTCTGCTGCTTTGATCAGGGCTGCCGGTCCGTGGCACACGGCGGCAACCGGCTTGCCGCTCTGCAGAAAATCCAGGATCAGTCTGCCGCAGGTGGCATCGTTGGCCAGGTCAAACAGCGGACCATGTCCCCCCGGAAAAAAGACAGCGTCGAAATCGGCCGCGGATACCGCATCCAATGTAAGCGTGTGATCCAATGCCCGCTGTGCAAACGTATCTTCCTGGAAGCGTTTGTTGGATCCTGTAATGTGTTCGGTCAGCAAACTCATCGGGTCAATGGGCGGTTTGCCGCCGAGCGGACTGGCAAGGGTCACTTCACAGCCGGCATCGATAAACACATAATACGGATCTGTAAATTCCCCGATCCATAAACCCGTCGTGGAATCGGTATCGGTTAATGCCTGATGGGAAGTGGTGATTACGAGTATCTTTTTCATAGCTAAGTGTTTTCAGGTTAATGGAAAAAACCTGCATGCCTGCGCAAACAGCCTGTTGTATGTGCTGCACAGCGGTTCGCCTGCGGTTTGTTCCCTGGCTACAAAAATGGAAAACATCGGCAACCGGAAGGTTACACCTTTCAAAAAAATCGATACATGATTTACATATTGCCTGCTATCCGTTTTTGCCTGGGTTGGCAACGCCAGTCAGCTCCTGCGTGGGTGCAGGGGAAGCGCTTTTATAAGTACCAATAAATATTGCTGTTCACCTTTTCACATCTTTCGTAAAAATTACCTGGCCATCTTTTTTCAGCAAGGTTGTCTTTTTGAGCGAATCGGTAACCGGATAATAGACCGTTTGTTTTAAGCGGCCCCGCTCCCTCCCCGACTCCCAGTTCCATACACTGCTGATGCGGTAGCCATGACTCTTCCGGACCAGCGCACCGGTAGAATCAAATTCCTTATACCGCGTTATTGTTTTCACGGGTGCATCAATAGGACCAGCCACCGACTTCGTGATCCGGATGGATTTCACTTGTCCGTTCTCAAATCTGGTCACGGTTTTTTTTCTGCTTTTATGACACAACACGCAGGCCAGCTCTTTGTGGTTGCAGCTTACAGCGATCAGTAAAATCAGGAGGTATAAAAAAATCTGTTTCATAAGCA
Source organism: Cytophagaceae bacterium (assembly GCA_021151805.1). Taxonomy (GTDB): domain Bacteria; phylum Bacteroidota; class Bacteroidia; order Cytophagales; family Cytophagaceae; genus Cytophaga. The sequence continues at coordinate 6,786 of JAGKWN010000066.1, forward strand.
GGTAATGGTTCAGTTCGTCGCGGCGAATGCAAACAGCTTGATGTGTGCATAGCTGTTTTGCTGTTCATGTATATCACCAGCAACGTTGAAGTAACCCACTGTTCGGTTCGATTCCCGCTGTTCCCGCTGTTCGGGATTTGCAATCCCGAACCCAGATAGTAACGATTTGTAATCGTTATCTAAAAACGGATTATAAATCCTCTTCATCCGGCTTCCGGATTACAAATCCGGAAGAGCCTGGTACTCTCTCAAATCCATCGGCCTCATTTCAAATTGCGTTAAGAAATTTTGGTTCATGGAGCTTTTTGAACGCTACAACTAGTCCCTTTTCCGGGACGGTTTTGTAGCGTTCGCGGAATGAACCAAAATTTTAGCCTATTTGAAATAAGCCTTGATCTTTTGGTTCTTTTGTATTAAAGCCTGTCCCGCATCAGGCGGGAACAAAAGAACAATGAAGAAAAAAGAATGAACAATATAGTTAAGAAAGGAAGACTGTTTTAAGTAATTGTTCTTTAAAACGGATTATAAATCCTCTTTATCTGGCTTCCGGATTACAAATCCGGAAGAGCTTACTGCAAATCGTGAACAGCTTAATAAAGTAACTTTTAGTGACAAAACACCCTGTTTCAGGTAGGCTCCCTGTGGTCTCCTCCCTATCTCCTCCCTATCTCCTTGTAGGGTCCTTCGTTAAGATTGTCATTTTTGATTTTTAACACTGCCCAAAACACCATTTTTATAAACCTATGTTAACAAAAATTGCTCCATAGAGGTACCGTTCATGTATGCCGGAAGTATGCGGAGAGTATCAGGATAGTATGCGTGAAGTATGGGCACAGTATGACAACAGTATGACCACAGCATGAAAGTACCCAGGTAATACCATAGCAATACCATGCCGCATGTATGAAAACAGTATCACAACAGCAGGCTGCGTGCATTCTGTACAAAACACACCCGTTACCCGGAAACAAACAAGGCCGCCAGACTTGTTTTAAGCAGCCTTACAGCCACTTTATTGTCCAGCCAATACGATTGCACTCCCAAATAAAGAAAATGCCGTAAAATTAATCTAATCAACTCAGCGAATAGTGCCCGCTATTGCGGATTTGCAGGTCCATGGTGTTCTATGTGCTACAGGCCTGGGATGGCTTAAAAAAACTTATAGGTTCCGTTCCTCTAACAATACTTACCATGAGAAACAAAACCTATAATGTTTATTGTCTGTTCAGACCTCCTTTTTATCATTCAGTTTAAAAATAGCTGCTGCTATTAACACAGCCGCTACCAGACACGTAACTGCCGGCACAGGAAAAAAATACAGAAAGCTGGTAACGCTGAAGCCAAGAATACAAAGTGTCAGCGGGACCAATACCTGTTTCACCAACACAGGTTGTTTTTCCGTATGTGTGGATAGCAGCCACAACACAGCTGCCAGGGCCAGCAACGTGAAGATGAGGTTCAGGCTCATGCCGGTGTAGTTCTCATCGTAGCTGCGCAGCTGCCCGAACATATCAAATTTATGTTCAATCATCTGTTGCAGTACTTCCTTTGCTTTGGGATCGGTAACATGGTGTCTGTTGAAATGGCCCATGCTGTGGCCGAAGGCGAAGAACAGCAGACAGCCTGCTGCTACTCTCAATAGGAGTTTAGGTTTCATCATATGAGTTTGTGTTATTGATTCAATGATTAATTGTTTTTTGTGCAATTCCTCTTTCGTATCGTTGATGGGACAAAGCTATACAGTTGCTCCGGCATAAAATTGTAAAAAAGGGAAATGCTCCATTACCGGCGGTAAAAAATCTTCCCGAAATCGTTTTTCAGATGCGCGTATTGTTTGGGTGCATGTCCGGTATACTTTTTAAACTCTTTGATGAAGTGCGCCTGGTCGTAATAGTGTTCATGGAAATCAGCCTTATAGAAATCAGATGTATCGGTGTTTGCCCAGCGTTCATAGAACGACTGGAAGCGCACGATCCCGGAATAGGTCTTGGGAGAAATCCCTAAATGATCTTTAAACAGCATGTCGATGTAGCGCTTGGAATAACCGAGCTTCTGCTCCAGGTCCTTGATGGTATAGAGCCCGGAAGCGTTTTTAATCAGCCCGACCGAATAGTCGATCAGGAGGTTGTTTCTATTGGTCAACGTAAGCATCGTAACGAGGAAATGCTGCAGCGCATGGATTTTTCCATCCAGTGTATTGGTATTGGAGAGCTGTTCCAGCAGGTCACGGCCTGCCAGGCCATAAATATCGGTAAAGCTGTAGATCTTATTCAGTACTTCAAATGCAGAAAGCCGCGTGAAGCGATGGAGACCGTTTGGCGTAAGCTCAATGCCAATGGTTCCTGTTGTACGTGCTTTGGAAGTCAGTGTTACCGGTTTGTCCCAGATGCCGATGAAAAAAATATCCTGTTCTTTGTAATCAGTCTGGAAGCCATTCTCAATGGTTGATAATCCGTTGAGATAAGAATAAATGAATTTGGCTTTACCATTGGGTGCAATCACCCGGCTGTCGTCGGTAGGCACGCCGAAGTCGTTTTCAAAGACCCAGAAAGTATCAATGTAAGGCTGCAGCTCGGGGCGCGGTGTAATGCGTTTTAAGATCATAGGTATTATTGCAGACTGTTGCCGTTCGCTTTTTATACAAAGGCAGCTGCAAGCGGATCTAAATATCTGCTTTCTAAAGGGAAAAACAAAAAGTGCTTTACGCACTGTAAAGCACTTTTTGTTTTGGTTGGGTACCATGTTCTATGCCCTGCAAATAAATAGGATTATAAATCCTTATTATCTGGATTCCGGATTACAAATCCGGAATAGCTGAAAAGAAGAATAGAATTGAGAAAGGAAAACTATTTTATAAGCCGATTGAACTTACACTAATCAGTTCTTCGGAATTGTAAACCCGGAAGAACTGAGATATCCATTCATCTTATTCTTTTACTTCGGCCTTCCCTGCAGTTGCTAAGAAAAGCTTCGCACCCAGCCAGGCGCTTGGCAGCGACATGAAAATGATTGTAAGGTTGTACGCCGGAATAGCCAGATCCCACATAGCAATTGTGCCCAGGATACTCAGTACCGTACCGATGACACCGATGATCAGCGCATGTTTCATGGGCTTGTCGGGGGCCAGCCGCGCCGTGAGATAACAGCCAGCGACGTTGAAAACAAAGCGGTACAGGATCACCGTACAAAGAACAGCCGCTGAACTTTGCTTGAAGTTTTCCATCGACATCATGTTCGTTTGTTCCATCAGGAAATCGGCACCTACAGAAAGGACAGCACCAGTGACAAACCCTGCCAGTACTGCACCAATGCTTTTTAAAGTCTTGTTTGCCATAGCCGTGCTTTATTTTTTCGCAGACGGATTAAAATCTACCATCCATTCGATGCCATACTTGTCTCTGAACATCGCAAAGTACGAGCCCCACGGACTGTCACCAATAGGAAATTCAACGTTACCGCCTGCTGAAAGTCCCTTGTAGATTTTATCTGCTTCTTCCTTGCTTTCCGCAGCTACAGAAATCTTGGAACGGTTCTCCTCTTCATTTACCCTGCCGAGAAAAGACGGAACATCATTTCCGATCAGTATGTTGTTACCGATCGGCAAGGCGATGTGCATGATCTTGTCTGCATCTGCCGGATCTACCGGAAACCCGGGATCCTTCATATCTTTCAGGCGCACAAGGCTTGAAAACTCGCCGCCGAATACGGATTTGTAAAATGTGAATGCTTCTTCGGCATTGCCGTTGAAGTTGATGGATGGATCGATACGTGCCATATGTTTGTGTTTTGGTTTGTGGTTGTTGAATACAAATGTAACAAACAAACAGGCTTTACCGAGGTGTAAAAATGACAATGTATAAGGTCGAATGCGACAGAGGGGTTAAGATCAAACCTCCAAGGTTTTGTTTCTTAATGGACATGTCCGTTGTTAATGAAAAAACTTGGAGGTTTCGTTGGTTAACATCCGCTGTTCGAGATTTGCAATCTCTTTTATACTTAACCTAAATCGGATTAAAAATCCTTTTTATCTGGCTTCCGGATTGCAAATCCGGAAGAGCCCCCTTGGAGAGTTCTCGTAGCCTGAAGGTTTTATGGACGCCTATAAAACACCGATGCCATTGCTTTGAGCAATGGCATCGGTTTATGAGAAGATAGTTCGTTACTAATCCTCGGAGGTTATGTTGGCCAGAGACGACGAGTTATAATTCATAATTTATAACTCATAATTCATAATTAATTATAAATTATTTCTGTCTGCTCTCCAGCACCTTGATCACGTCGTCCAGCGGAATGTTTTTTGCTTCCAGTAAAATCAGGTAATGGTATAACAGATCGGCTGCTTCGCCTTTGAACAGGTCGTCGTTGTTATCCTTTGCTTCAATCACAATTTCAACGGCTTCCTCGCCTACTTTCTGCGCCACCTTGTTTATACCCTTGCGGAACAACGATGCGGTGTAAGACGCATCGGTAGGGTTATTCTTGCGATCTTTAATTACACCAGCCAGTTTCTCGATGAAGAACGTACGGCCGCTGTTCACTTCAGACCAGCAGGTATCAGTACCAGTATGACAAGTCGGACCATCAGGCTTCACTTTGATCAATAAGGTATCGTTGTCGCAGTCAACTTTAATATCCACCACATGCAGAAAATGTCCGGTTGTTTCACCTTTTGTCCAGAGACGGTTTTTACTTCTGCTGAAGAAGGTTACTTTGCCTTCGGCCTTGGTCCTGGTATAGGCTTCTTCATTCATGTAACCCAACATGAGCACGTTGCGGGTTACTGCATCCTGAATGATCACGGGTACTAATCCGTCGCCTTTGTTAAAATCGATATTCATAGGGCAAATTTAATTATAAATTATGAATTACGTGGGGGAATTATGAATTATGAATTATGAATTATGAATTGGTGGTTAGTCAGTGTATTGTCAGACAGGGAATTGACCTTTGTAATGGTGAATAAGAAAAGTCATCTGTCACTCAAATAACTATGGAACATCATATCAATCATTTAAATCAAACAAATCATAGTTCAGACATGAAAAAGCCCCGGGTAAAACCCGGGGCTAGACAAATCCTGTATAATCCTTAATCCTGTAAATCCTGATTCAGACAATTATTTAAACTTCGACATCAGCATGTTCAGTTTTGATTGCATGTCGCCTTCCACTTCTTTCTCTTTCTTGGCGCCGCCTTTTCCTTTCGGTCCGCCGGCACCACCGCCGTCGCCTTTCATCGACAAGCTGATCCGTTTACGTGCTTCGTCTACTTCCAGTACGGTTACCTGTACTTTCTGCTGTACTTTCACTACTTCCGACGGATCTGAAATGAAGCGGTCGCTCAGGTGACTGATATGAATCAAACCATCCTGGTGTACGCCGATATCCACGAACACCCCAAACTTGGTTACGTTGGTGATGATGCCCGGCAGCTTCATACCCGGACGCAGATCTTTCATTTCCTTCACACCTTCTGCAAACTCAAACACTTCAAAGGTCTGGCGCGGATCGCGGCCAGGCTTATCCAGTTCCTGGAAGATATCCTGCAAGGTTGGTAAACCAACGGTTTCGCTTACATAGTTCTTCAGTACAATTTTCTGACGCAGCTCCTTGCTCTTCATGATATCCGTTACGGAAGCGCCCAGGTCTTTCGCCATGCGCTCTACCACCGGGTAACTTTCCGGGTGCACCGCACTTCTATCCAACGGATTTTCTGCATCGCGTACGCGTAAGAAACCGGCAGACTGCTCAAATGCTTTATCACCCATGCGGGCTACTTTCTTAATATCCGCGCGCGACTTGAACGGCCCATTCGCGTTTCTGTAATCAATGATATTCTGCGCCAGCTGCGGACCAAGACCGGATACGTAAGTCAACAGCTGTTTACTTGCCGTGTTTACTTCTACACCTACCAAGTTCACACTGCTTACTACAACTTCATCCAGACTTTTCTTCAAAGCTGTCTGGTCTACATCGTGCTGGTACTGGCCAACACCAATGGCTTTCGGATCGATCTTCACCAGCTCAGCCAATGGATCCATCAAACGACGACCAATGGATACCGCGCCTCTTACTGTTACATCGTACTGAGGGAATTCTTCACGCGCTACTTCTGATGCAGAGTACACAGAAGCACCGCTTTCATTCACCATCACGATCAATATTTCTTTCGGTAAACCAAGTCCTTTTACAAAGGCTTCTGTTTCACGACCTGCTGTACCATTACCGATGGAGATTGCCTCGATTGCATGTTTCTGGCACAAAGCCATGATCACCGCTGCCGACTGCTGTGTCTGGCGCTGCGGCTCGTGCGGGTATACAACGGTTTCTTCCAATAGCTTACCTTGCTTATCCAGACAAACAACTTTACACCCGGAACGGAAACCCGGATCCAGCGCCAATACGTTCTTCTGGCCCAGGGGAGACGCCAATAACAATTGCTTCAGGTTGTCGGAGAATACGCGGATCGCTTCTTCGTCTGCTTTATTTTTTGTACCCATGCGCACTTCCGTTTCCATGGATGGCTTTAACAAGCGCTTGTAGGCATCTTTGGCAGCCAGCTTCACCTGGTCGGTGCATGCGCCTCTGCCCTGTACAAACTGACGTTCCAGCAGTTCAACAGCATCTTCTTCGACCGGCGCGATGTCGAGCATCAGGAAGCCTTCTTTCTCGCCTCTGCGCATGGCCAGTAAGCGGTGCGATGGTGTTTTACCAATCGGCTCTTCCCACTCAAAATAATCTCTGTATTTCTGTCCTTCGTTTTCTTTACCCGGAAATACTCTTGACTTGATTGTTCCTTTTTCATTGAACAGCTGACGTACAGCTGCACGTGCCTGCTGGTCTTCATTGATCTGTTCGGCAATGATGTCGCGCGCGCCTGATAAAGCTTCTTCCAGCGTAGCTACACCTTTTTCGGTATCAATGTATTTGTTTGCTTCCGCATCGATATCAGCTGTATTCTGCTCCAGAATAAGGATAGCTAATGGCTCCAGTCCTTTTTCCTTTGCAATGCTAGCGCGGGTTTTACGTTTCGGTTTATATGGAAGGTAGATATCTTCCAGCTCAGTCATGGTACCGGCTGTCTTGATTTTCTCTTCCAGTTCTTTGGTAAGTTTACCTTGCTCCTGAATGGATTTTAAAATACTTTCTCTGCGCTTATCAAGTTCACGCAGCTGTTCAAAACGGTCGCGTATAGCAGTGATCTGAACTTCGTCCATGCTGCCGGTAATCTCTTTCCGGTACCGTGAAATGAAGGGTACGGTTGCACCTTCATCCAGTAATTCAATCGTTGCTTCTACTTGCTTGGTGCTGACATTCAATTCAGCTGCCACTACATGTACATGCAGTACAGAAACTTCCACTTTACTCATTTGTTGTTCTATTTTCTTTTAATAGGTCGTACGGTATATCCTTGCTTGCGTAATAAAATCACCAGGCCTTTTTCGCCTGCCAGGTGTGCGGCGCCCACAGCAAAAAACGTTGGCTGTGTGTTCATTTGTGTTTCCATGCGCGTAAGCATTACTTTGTTGCGCGCATCCAGTATAGCTTCATTGAATTCCTGCGAAAGGGTATCTTCCTGTACCAGTATCTCCAGGCTATCCAGCGACTCAGATAAGTAGAGCTGCAACATCTGTTCCATCAGTACTTTTTCTTCTTCAATATTCTTAATCTGCTCCACCAGCATATCGGCCTGTTCCTGCAGCGGAATCAGGTTCACAACTGCCAGCTGCTCTTCAAAGGTTTCGATGCCGCCAATGTCATGCCCAAGTTTACCCGCATGATCCTGCAGATACAGGTCCAACGGTTTCTTCTCCTCTTTAGGCAACAGGTCTTCCGAAACAATGGCTGATACATATATTGGTCGGATTTTATTAATCAGCAAGGCATATACGCCGATATGTTTTTTACAGTATTTCTTTACTACTTTATAATCTTCGGCAGAGAGCAGCGACTCCAGGCTGATACCCGCAGGCATTATCAGTTCGGAGGCATGCTTTTTCATTTCATCCTTATCCTGCAGATTCAATTCTCCGTACAGAGCCTTGGTTTTTGCAATGGCATAATACGTGGAATCGCCCAGGTTAAAAACCCGCTTGTCGCGGATATGTATGGTGCCGAACAGATAAGAAGTATCTTTCAGTCCCTTGCCGGAAATTTCCCATAAAAGCGCATTTCCCTGAGCCAAAGACTCATGAAAACAGCCTGTTGATACAAGTAAAAAAACGGCGATCCGGGTGAAGATTTTCATGTAAACAAAAATCTTTATTCCTGAGTGGATAGAGAAGTAAAAGGAGATTTTTTTTCCCACTACTTTTTTAGCATATTGTGCATGAAATCCTATGAGAAAACTTGCATTTATTATACTCCTGAGTCTGGGGTGCTTAGTAGCATCGCAACAGAACTCTTATGCACAAACTGAACCGGATGCGTCTGCGGGCGGCGGTAACGGTGGTGGCGGCAAACCTGCAAAAGTGAAAAAAGATAAGGCCCGTAAAGGTCAGACCCAGGCCGATCTGGATGCTGAAAATGCGGAAGGCACCAAAAACCAAATGACCCCTGAAGCCATTGAATATCAAAAAAAGATGGCCAAGGCTAAAAAGGAAAAGGAAAAACGCAATGCCGTTACCCGCAAACAGGCAGATAAACGTGCCAGCAAACGATTGAACGCAGCCAAGAAAAAAACGACGAAGAAAAAGAAGAGCTACGTAAAGTCGAAAAACAAAAAATAATTATGAATTATGAATTATAAGTTATGAATTATGAATTGGAGTTCCGTTCATGATTGAAGTCAATTTGATTCTTTTTATTTAAATTAAACAAAAGACCTGCTGAGGAAATCGGCAGGTCTTTTGTTTAATTCAATAATTATATTCGTAGAAAAATCTCTTTAAAGAGAAAATTAATTCATAATTCATAATTCATAATTCATAATTCATAATTCATAATTCATAATTCATAATTCATAATTCATAATTCATAATTATCGATCCACGTCTTCAAGCACTGCCGGCTTCGGTGCTTTTTCGATAACATTCTTCCGGTTGATGATGTATGAAACACCGATGGTGCAATATATGCTTGGTGCATGCAGCAGCTTCTCTGGTTTCATCAAGGTATAATCAACATGCCCTTGCAACAGGAATTTTTCATTGATATAATAACCGAGATTCAAACCGAGTTTAATGGTTGCAAAGTGCGGCGTGATCCAGCCCGACTCTACATCTTTTAATACATGCTGTACCTGTGGATTGGCAGCCACATGCCCGGTAAAGCTATCGCCGAAATAAAAATCGATGGCTGTGAAATATTTTTTCTTGTAAATACCGGGCGCCAGATCCAGCTCGCCGCCTAAGAAAGTACCTTTAAATTCTTCAGATACGTATCGGTTTACGGTGAATGTTTTTCTAAAAAGAAATTTAAAACTCCCCTTCCGGAATAAAAATCCTTGTCCGCCGTATATAAACTGAAAGGTGTGATCCTGTTCGAATTTCGTGCGGTCGGCAAAATCAAGAAACAGTGTTGTATGTTCATCAACCAGCTTGCCAATACGGATATGAAAGGTACGGGCAGCCTCGATGCAGAAAACCGGAGTCTTATCATACCAGCCATTGGTATAGGTAAACGCATACTGGCGGGGCTGTAACGGAACTAAAATCTGTGCCTGTGAAAGCAATGCTGTCAACTGAAAAAACACAAAGATTAAGATCCCTGAAATAAAACGCATTACTCTTGAGCTGATACTTTTAACAAATATACAGGAAAGAACTGTATTTAAAATTTCAGGATATTCAAAAAGAATTACATTTCTTTATTCAGTTCCAGCAATAGGGCCAGTATTCCAACGAGTAAACATAAAGGCGTATAAATTTTTGTATCGTTGACAGCAAATTTTGTATGCCTGATTTTTTTAAAGAAGCCTACATAATTAAAATCGCCGATGGCGCGAATAATGAAAATACCCGCAATTACCCATAAGCCGTATGCACGAATAACAGCAAGCCATGCCGGCAGTTCGGAATTGAATACCATTACCTGTATCAGGGCTGTAAAGCCGAAGCCAAGCAAGCCCAGCGCAACAATCAACGTTGGTGCAATGCCGGGCATCATGACCACTTGATTATCCTCACGAGCGGGTATCACCGCACCACTCGCCCACCGCCCTCCGAAGGCCCAGTAAACATGAATACCTGATAGAAAAAGAAAAATAAGAAATAAGATGCTAGCCAGTAGTGTTGCCATAGTGGTTGAAAGTTAAAATTGGTGTTAAAATTATTGTTCGTTGTTATTTTCTTTTACTTCTTTTTCGGTATCCATACCAATCAAATCACGGGCATACAAACTTGCCTTCCTGTATTTTTCAAATAATTCTGAAATAAATTCAGGATCATTCGCTTTTTCATTCAGCATATGTTTGTATACAAATTCTGCCCGTATTGTGCGAAGTTCAAACAACATCAGCTTATAGGTATTCTTTTTTACGTCAATGTGGAATAATGTGTCAATTGCTGTTACTGCCGTTACAATAGCCCCCAGAACCAGAACAGTTGTCGTATAATGAACATGCGTATCTGCAAGACCTGACAATATAGTGATCACTACGCCCATCGCTATTTGCGCCACACGAATCAGATAAAAAAGCCACGTATATAAGTCTGCCTTTTTATCAATTCTGTTAATTTCTTTTTGAATCTGTATATAAAACGGATTTGTAATGGTATTATCTTTCATTCTTTCTTAGCTGTTTATGTTAAAATATTTTAAAGCAACATTCGTGTCTATCTGTTTATCGGCCGGTATTGTTTGATCAAAACTTCATCCGCTGGATACGCACGGCATTCAGTATGGCAAGCAGGGCCACGCCTACATCCGCGAATACGGCTTCCCACATGGTCGCCAGTCCGCCGGCACCAAGAATCAACACAACCGCTTTCACCACAAATGCCAGCGTTATGTTCTGCCAGACAATTTTTCTGGTTTCTTTTCCTATGTGAATGGCCATGGGAATCTTAGACGGCATGTCGTCCTGGATCACCACATCAGCTGTTTCAATGGTAGCATCGCTACCGAGGCCGCCCATGGCAATCCCTACATCGCTTAAGGCTACCACAGGCGCATCATTCACCCCATCACCTACAAAAGCTACGGCTTCATGATTTGCTTTGATCGCTTTTACTTTGTTTACTTTATCTTCCGGCAACAGATCGCCGAAAGATTGATCGATCCCCAACTTCTCAGCAACAAATTTCACGACCGTACTTTTATCACCGCTCAGCATGGTTGTTTTTACATGAAGTGATTTCAACTTGTCGATAGCTACTTGCGCATCATCCTTGATGCTGTCAGCAATGATGATGTAACCAACAAACGTTCGATCGTATGCGACCGCAATCACTGTATACACGATCCCCGCCGAATCAACCGTGTACGGAACCGAAAATTTATCCATCAGTTTAAAATTACCAACGAGCAACTGCTTGCCGTTGACATCGGTTTTTAATCCGTGGCCTGCGATCTCTTCCACATTTTGCAGGATAAGATCTTTATTGACCGCACCCACAAACTGATGTACAGCCGTTGCCACCGGATGTGTGCTATGACTCTCCAGCGCATTCACGAGCTGCAGCATTTCAGTCTGGTTAAATGCCTTGTCGAACACAACATCCTGCACCTTGAAAACGCCCGCCGTGAGCGTGCCGGTTTTATCCATCACCACATGCGAAGTGTTTGCAAGTACATCCAGAAAATTACTTCCTTTCACCAGTATGCCATTTTTACTTGCCGCACCAATGCCACCGAAATACCCCAGCGGAATACTAATGACCAGGGCACACGGACAAGAGATCACCAGGAAGATCAATGCGCGATACAACCAATCGGTAAATGTATAGTCTTTGAGAAAAAAGTAAGGCAGCAAACAAATCGCTGCAGCAAGGAACACCACAACCGGTGTGTAGATCTTTGCAAACTTGCGGATGAATAATTCGGTAGGTGCTTTCTGGGCGGTAGCGTTCTGTACCAGTTCCAGGATTTTACTCAGCTTGCTATCTGTGTAGGCCGTAGTAACTTTCACCTGCGCTACGGTGTTGAGATTGATCATACCTGCCAGCACCACATCGCCTTGTACTTTGGTATCGGGTTTACTTTCGCCGGTAAGTGCTGCGGTATTGAACGAGGCCGTTGTTGAAAGTAATACACCATCCAGTCCCAGCTTTTCACCGGGTTTCAATTGTACAACCTCATCAATGCTTACGCTTTCTGCTTTTACTGTTTGCGGTTGATTGTTTTTGAGTACCGTTACTTCATCCGGCCGCTGATCAAGCAGGGATTTAATGTTTGCCTTGGCACGTTTTACAGCAAGCGTCTGGAATACTTCTCCAATGGTGTAGAACAACATCACGGCAACACCTTCGGGATATTCGCCAATGGCAAAAGCACCGGCAGTAGCAATACACATCAACAGAAATTCGGAGAATATTTCTCCTATAATTATACTTTCAACCGCTTCCTTAAATACCGGTATACTAACCGGAAGATATGCAACCGCATACCAGATGATTTTAACCCAGCCAGTAAACCAGCCTGTCTTTGCAACATGTTCAATATAAAGCGCAACCAGCAGCAGTACCAATGATACAACGGCTGGTATAAACATACCCATCGTACTACCATTACTGTGGTCATGATCATGGTCGTGATCATGATCGCTATGCTCATGTTCATGGTCGTGTGTGTGATCATGGTCATGTTCTTCACCATGGTCATGTTTATGTCCACGATCTTTATGGTGCTTGTGAATCAACTCTTCGGCCCCGGCATTGGTATAGATTTTATCTTCCAGCGTACAGCAGGTCATTCGCCCCTCCGCGTCGTATGTATGTTTATGATTTTTATCTGTATTGATCATTGCTCGTATATGGCCGATGTACTCTATTATTTTATACTGATGTTATAAGGCTTTTTTAAACCACCGATTCTTTTTTTATCAAACAAGCCTTTAATTTCTGCTGCGTTGTTTGCTGCAAGCGTGTCTGTGTTCCGCACAATCTTAAGTGTATCAAACGGAAGATCATTATCTATTTCAGCAATGGCATATCGTACGCGCATCCATTCTGCAGGTGCCAGTTTATATACATCCAACCCATTTACCGTAATGCCAGCCTTTTGTTTATCCGTATTGAAATGTATTGTTTCCTTTACCAACAGCTTAACAGTATCACTGGTTTTATTAGCAACCGTTATCCTATAATATGGATCGCAGGCCGCCAATAGTAATATACAAAATGCGCTTACCAATATTGTTACTTTATGTTGCATCATTGTTTACTATGTATTCATCCGCATCAATAAAAAAAAATCATAATTCATAATTCATAATTACTTTTCGATCCTGAATATGGTACGAAAGAGGTTATAGGACTTAACTGCTGACTGAAAACAAAATGAATATAAGTATGAAAAATGTTTCATGCGACTTGTTTCTCAATATGAATCCATGGTATGAACGCTTAATGCCCTTCTTTATTTTCAGAATCAAACTGCCCTGTGTTTAAATAAGCTGTAATTTCATTCGAACTTATTTTATTTTTTTCATCAATTGTTAATGTATACCTTAATTTTGTTTTAACAGGTCCTTTAAAAACAGGAATATCAAAACTCCAGTATTCATCTTCATCCAGCGTAATGGTATGATAGCTGTTACCACAATCACTCATCAGAAGATATGAAATAGATACCCACTCATTTTGCTCATTCAAAGCTTCTGCAACAATATTCAGTCTGCTGTCACTTGCCTCCAGATCAATGGCATCATTGGTAGTATTTACCAGATACAGCTTAGAGGCTAAAAAATTATTACCAATAATGGAAAGTTCTTTCTGATTGATCAGCAGATAAAATCCTTTTTTCGGAAAAGACTCATCAACCTTACCGGGCAAATTGTCAGAATGTGCTTCGCCATTAGATGCTACAGCATTCTCAGGGCTGCTGTAGGCATAACAATTCCCCATGAATTGAAAATCTATATTCGTACTATCTGCCTGCTTAATTTCAGTTTCTGTGAGGGAAGTATTTCTGCCTGTCAGTTCAGTTACTACTGTATTTGAATCTCCGCCATCTGTTTCGTTCTTACAGCTCCACACTGTAATCAGTAAACATAATAGTGCAATTTGTTTCATGTGGTATCGTCTTAATCGATGCGGTTGCTGATAAATATAAAATATTACCGATTAGAATAAAATAAAAAGACCCCGCTTAAGCAGGGTCTTTTTATTTTATTCTATTATATGATCATCATTCATTTCTAAACTTTTCAGTCTGGGCCACAGACCTAGGTGAAGTAATTCATAATTCATAATTCATAATTCTTAATTCATACTTATCTACTCCTGTTCTACCTGCTCGCCGCCGCCGCCGAAAAACATTTTCGGGTAAATAAAATTTTTCAGTGTTGCCGTATTCTGGGAAATCAGCGCCCAACTATCCAGATCAAAAGTCAGTTCAACAATGCCGCAGGTAGGAATATTTCCTATTTCAGCATGCGTAAGATTTTCGGCCAGGTAGGTAAAACCCGGATTGTGGCCTACTATAATTACGGTATTATGTTTATCGTTCAGCTCGTTCACTACCTTTAATAAGGTGCGTACTGAAGCTTCGTAAATATCATCCTCAAAATCGATTGATTGAAGAGGATAATTGATCTGTTCACAAATATATTCAACCGTTAATCTGGCCCTGGCAGCCGGACTGGAAACAATTAAATCAGGTACAATACCCAATTCCTTCAGTTTTCCGCCCATTCTGGGAGCATCCATGTGCCCCCGCTGGTTCAATTCCCGGTCAAAGTCTTTTTGTCCGCTTTCTGACCAATCTGACTTGGCATGACGTATTAAAATAAGTGTTTTCCCCATTGCTCTTTTAAAAGAAGCATATTACATAAAATTCCCGAAACCCAATCATTCAATAAATTGAATTCATATAAATACTTTGATAAATAC
>JAGKWN010000196.1 GCA_021151805.1 Cytophagaceae bacterium
ATTCATAATTCATAATTCATAATTCATAATTCATAATTCATTTATATGACAACATTTGATCAGCAATTAAAACGCATGCAGCAGGACAAAGGCTTCATTGCTGCATTAGACCAGAGCGGCGGCAGTACGCCCAAAGCTTTACTGGGTTATGGCATTCCTGAAAGTGCATACAAAAATGAAGACGAAATGTATGCATTGATCCATGAAATGCGTTCGCGCGTCATGACAGATAACTCCTTCACCGGAGAGAAAATTCTTGGCGTTATTTTATTTGAGAAAACCTTAAATTCTAAAGTCGAAGGTTTACCTACAACAGAATATTTATGGAAGAAAAACATCGTTTCTTTTCTGAAAATAGACAAAGGCCTTGAAGAAAAAAAGGATGGGGTTCAGGTAATGAAACCTATTCCAAATCTTGCCGGCGTGATTCAGGATGCCAAAAGCAAAGGTGTATTCGGCACCAAAATGCGTTCGGTTATTTTTTCAAATAATGAAACAGGTATTACAAATGTTGTGCAGCAGCAATTTGAGTTTGCCCGAATCATCATTGCAAATGGCCTAGTACCGATCATAGAACCGGAAGTAGATATTCATGCGGCAGATAAAAAAGAAATTGAGGCAACATTGAAAAACAAAATCACGGAACAGTTAAATAAGCTGCAACCAAATGAAAAAGTAATGCTTAAACTTACCCTGCCGACCATTGATAATTTCTATCTGGAGCTTACGCAACACCCGCAGGTTGTACGTGTAGTAGCATTGTCAGGCGGCTATGAACTTGATAAAGCTTCGGAATTACTATCCAACAACAAAAACATCATTGCATCTTTTTCTAGAGCTTTGCTGGATGATCTGCGGGTAACACAAACTACTGTAGAATTTTCAGGCATTCTCTCTAAGGCGATCAACGAAATCTATAACGCATCCATCACGTAAGCATATATTTTTTCATAAAGTATAAAATGATATAAATCAGTTTATGGAAGAGGCTCTTTAAGTAAGCCTCTTCTTTATTTTCTTTATATTTGTATTCTATTTACTCAACAAAAAATTATGTCAGATTCTATTGCTCCTTGTCCAAAATGCAAATCTCCATATGCTTATGAAGTTGATTCATTACTGATATGTCCGGAGTGCAATTACGAATGGAATCCGGCTGAGATTGAAGAATCGTTGAGCACAGAGAACATCATCAAAGATTCCAACGGCAATATCCTTCAGGATGGAGACACTGTAGTGATCATTAAAGACCTGCCGGTAAAAGGTGCACCCAAAGCAATCAAGGCTGGTACAAAAGTGAAGAACATACGCTTAACCGACGGCGATCACAACATCGATTGCAAAGTAGATGGTTTTGGTGCCATGGCATTAAAATCCGAGTTTGTAAGAAAGGCGTAGTTGTCTGAATCAGGATTAAAGGATTTACTGATTTACATGATTAAAAGTAAGGGGTTTGATTATTTTTTGTTTTTCATCCTTACTATCCGATACCTTAAAAATCAAAATAATAGACTTCTTTTTCCGCATTAAGCCTTAAGCCTCAAGCTTTAGGCTTAATTCTTGTAATCACGTAAATAATTGCGGAACTTTGCAGTTCCTATGAAAAAGAAAGTTGAAATACTTGCTCCTGCCAAAAACCTGTACCAGGGAATGGCAGCAATCAATGCCGGAGCAGATGCAGTATATATTGGCGCACCTCAGTTTGGGGCACGCACCAATGCCACCAACCCGGTGGAAGATATTGCTGAACTGGTGCAATATGCGCACCTGTTCAAAGCACAGGTTTTTGTGGTATTAAACACTATTTTATACGACAACGAATTAGATACCTGCCAAAAACTCATTCACGAATTATATGATATCGGCGTAGATGCATTGATCATTCAGGATATGGCCATTATGGAAATGGACATCCCTCCGATCGTGATCCATGCCAGTACACAAGCCAATAACCGTGACCCTAAACACGTGAAATTCCTGGCAGATGCGGGTATGAAACGCGCCGTACTGGCACGAGAACTAAACCTGGATCAGATCCGCGACATTCAAAAAGCTACAGATATTGAACTGGAATTCTTTGTTTCCGGTGCTTTGTGTGTTTCATTCAGCGGCAATTGCTACATGAGTATTGCAGGCGGCGAACGTAGCGCCAACCGCGGCTCCTGCGCACAAAACTGCCGACTACCATACAATCTGATTGACGGAACAGGAAAGACACTGATTGCAAACAGTCACTTATTATCCATCAAAGACCTTGACCTGAGCGATCAGTTACCAAACCTTATTGAAGCAGGCATTACTTCATTCAAAATTGAAGGTCGCTTAAAAGACATTGTTTATGTAAAAAACAACGTCTCCTATTTACGCAGAAAATTAGATGTCTTCCTGGAAAACAATGAGCATTTCACCAAAGCGTCTTCCGGTCGTACTTTCTACAATTTTGAAGCCGAAATGGATCGTAGCTTCAACCGAGGGTATACCGATTATTTCGTCAACAAAAGAACTGAAAAGATTGGTTCTTGGGAAACTCCAAAATCACAGGGACAGGTAATCGGTAAAGTAACTGCAGTGAAAAGCAACGGTTATGTGATTGAAAACTCTGATAAGCTGAACAATGGCGACGGCTTATACTTCATCAACGAAGCTGGTGAAGCCGATGGCGCACAAATCAACACCATCACCAATGGTGTTGTTATTCCCAACACTTTCAAACCAATCACAGTCGGCACAATGATATACAGAAATGCCGATGCGGAGTTTAATAAACTGGTTGAGCGCGAAGATAGTGTGATCCGTAAGATCGGTGTACACATGACATTCAGTGAAACAGCAACGGGCTTTCAATTAAAGGCTGTTGATGAAGACGGACATGAAAGCATTGTAACACTAGAATCTGCAAAAGAGCTTAGCAAAAATGCAGATGGCTTGATGGATAACATTAAGAAGAATCTTTCAAAAACCGGGAATACGCCATTCATTGCGGATAGCATTGCAGTAGAATTTTCTAATAACTGGTTCCTGCCAATTTCAAAGATCAATGAAATCCGCAGAGAAGTGCTGGAACAGCTGATCGACATACGCGTAAAAGCTTATGTTCGCAAAGAATATAAAATTGAAAAAACGACTCACCCCTACCCGGTTGAAAAGCTGGATTTCATGTACAACGTATCCAACAAAATGGCACGTACTTTTTACCACAGACATGGGGTTACTGAAATTGAAAAAGCATTTGAACTGCAGTGGGACCCGGGCAAGGCACGTGTAATGACTACCAAGTATTGCGTAAAGTATGAATTGGGTAAATGTCCGAAATACCAGCGCGACAGTATGGGTGAAAAAGTTGTGGAGCCATTAGTATTGAAACATGGTGAAAACGAATACAAATTAAAATTCAATTGCAAACCATGTGAAATGGAGATCTGGGAAAAAGATGCAGACCTGGTGTTTGATGAAGACGAATTTTAGTTAATTATGAATTATGAATTGTGAGTTATAAAGGTCTTTACAATTTATAGCAGATTACAAACTATATCACAAATAGAAATATTC
>JAGKWN010000067.1 GCA_021151805.1 Cytophagaceae bacterium
ATTCTATATTTGTAAAATTTTAAAGACAAAGACTTATGTCCAAACGCATTATAATCGATAACGATTTATTGCAGGTCATGCTGGACCGGCTTTGTCAGCAATTGATCGAGTCGCACGACGATTTTTCCAATACAGTTATTTTGGCGCTTCAGCCAAGAGGTGTTGCCACCGGACAACGTATTCATAAAAAGTTAGAAAAAGCCACAAAGAAGAAAATCAATCTCGGTTACCTGGATGCGACTTTCTTTCGCGATGATTTCAGAAGACACGATGGGCCGTTGCGTGCCAATGCCACCAAAGTACCATTCCTGATTGAAGGCAAACGTGTGATTCTGGTGGATGATGTGTTGTATACCGGCCGTACCGTAAGGGCTGCAATGGATGCCATGATGGCTTTCGGCAGACCAAAAGATGTAGAACTGCTTGTAGTGATCGATCGCAAGTACAGCCGCGATGTGCCTATTCAGCCGAATTATGTGGGCCGTGAAGTAATCTGCCTGGAGTCTGAAAAAGTAGTAGTTGATATCAGCGAAGTTGAAGATAAAAAAGAATTAATCTGGTTAGTAAAGAAATAATATAAAATGAGCCAATTATCTGTAAAGCATTTACTGGGAATAAAAGATCTTACACCGAAAGATATTGAGCTTATTTTAGAAACTGCCGGTCAATTTAAAGAGGTTATTAACCGACCGATCAAGAAAGTGCCCTCCTTGCGCGATGTAACCATCGCCAATGTATTTTTTGAAAACTCCACCCGTACAAGATTATCATTTGAATTAGCACAAAAAAGATTATCTGCCGATACCATTAATTTCTCTGCTGCGGCAAGCTCTGTAAAAAAAGGTGAAACGCTTTTAGATACAGTGAACAACATCCTTGCCATGAAAGTGGACATGATCGTGATGCGCCACGCAAGCGTTGGTGCACCGCATTTCCTAGCAAAGCACATCAATGCCAATATTGTAAATGCCGGCGACGGTACGCATGAACACCCCACACAAGCCCTGCTTGACAGCTTTTCCATTCAGGAAAAATTAGGCTCAGTGGCAGGTAAAAAAATATGTATTTTCGGAGACATCCTGCACTCACGTGTAGCATTGTCAAATATATTTGCACTGCAAAAGCAAGGCGCGGAAGTAATGGTTTGCGGACCATCAACATTGATTCCTAAATTCATTGGTGATTTGGGAGTGAAGGTTGAATTTGATCTGCGCAAGGCACTGTTGTGGTGTGATGTTGCAAACGTGCTGCGTATTCAGCTTGAGCGCCAGACTATCAAGTATTTTCCAACCCTTAGAGAATATTCTCAGTATTACGGCATCAATAAACAATTGCTAGATTCGCTGAACAAAGAGATCGTGATCATGCACCCGGGTCCGATCAACAGAGGCGTAGAGCTTAGCAGCGACGTAGCCGACAGCGGACACTCCATTATTTTAGACCAGGTGGAAAATGGTGTTGCTGTGCGAATGGCCGTGTTGTATTTATTGGCAGGTAACAAGTAGGCAACAGTTCCATGCAAAACTTGCCATGCAAATTCCTCAATTAACATTTACCAGATTTTTAGCTGCAATAGCTGTAGTAGTATTGCATTTTGGTTTGTCTAATTGGCCATTTGAAACAGAACCCATCAATCAGCTTGCGTATAAGTTTACCGTGTCTGTCGGTTATTTTTTTCTGTTGTCAGGCTTTATCCTTGTTATCGCTTCCGCAAAAAAAGATTATACAGATGGAAACACGATATTCAATTTGAAAAATTTTTGGATCAAAAGAGCAGCACGCATTCTCCCGTTGTATTTACTTTCAATAACAATTTACTTTTTCTTCCATTTTGATTATGACCCCGATATTCCTTTGAGATGGCAAATACAGTCTTATATCTATTCATTATTTTTCTTGCAAACATGGAACTATCCAATGGCTACAGATATAAATTTCCCCGTGTGGTCCTTATCTGTAGAAGCATTTTTATATTTTTTATTTCCCTGGCTATATTATCTGTTGAATCGTTATCAAACGAAAATACTGATCATCATTTCTTTATTAAGTTGGCTGCTGAGTACCTTGTTGTTTAAAATGTTTGTAGATACGGGCTCTCCACACAACCTTACGCATTACTTTCCACCGTTTCACGTAGCAACATTTTTAATAGGTATAATTGGCGGGATTTTATTTTTAAGACATTATGAATATTTAACTCAGCGTACCAAAGCGTTATGGGTTCTTTTAGCACTTAGTACAATTTTTATTATTTATACAGCATGCGACAATTGGCAATTTTACAAGTACTCTGAGAATGGATTATTGTCACCCTATTTTCTGATTATCATTTATACATTATCCGTATCTAAAGGCATGCTGGTGAATGTACTCTCTTCAAAGCCTTTTGTCTTCATGGGAGATATTAGTTATGCGATTTATTTATTTCAGCTTCCTGTACTGGAGTTTAGCACAACATACCTTCCTTTTTTTCAGGGCAAAGAAAAAAATGAAATATTTTATTACTATTTGATATTGTTAGTAATAGTTGCAATAATTATGCATCTCTGCATTGAGCAACCGGCAAGAAAAGGAATTAATAAATTAGTAAAATCTTAAAACCAGCACGCAACCTTTAGCTCTTCCGGATTTGCAATCAGGAAGCCAGATAAAAAGGATTTGCAATCCTATAATTCAATATAAGATGCTACAGTTTACTGATGCCATCGCTTTAAGCCATAGCATCGGGGTTTTTGGCCTGCTTATTCCCACTTCCTAGAACCGCTTCAGATCACTTGTTGCAAACGTCCACTCAGGTGTGTTAAGCTCACCATCTTCGGGTATTTCATACCAGGGACTTAAATCCGAATCTGATAAATTTTTAACGATATGAATATCCTGCGCCGGCATATAACTTTGCGCCAGCATAAATATTTTTTTACCTGTACTCGTGTCGGTAGCCACGTCGATAACGATCATCGCATGCCCCGGGAAGCCACCATGAATAAAGACATCGCCGCCTTGAATCGTTTTAATGTCAGCCGTTTTCAATTCTTTTGAAAGTGAATAGGTACCGCAATACATAAAGACGGTGTTAAGGTAAGAACGGAAGCAGGCATAACTTGTATCTCTGCTTTTGGATTTGGTCCATGATACGGCATTCCCGCTGATGACCGGCCGGTAACCTTCCCTCCATTTAGAGTAAGGAGCGTTGGTGCCATTGGTAAATGTAAAAGCAATAGAGTCGTACGCTTTCTTTTGATAGAGGTATTCAGCGCGCAGGCGTATGACTGCATCGGCACACTGTTGCAGGTCTGTCGTTCCTCGGTCAAAATTCAGCACCGCAGCATGTATCCGTTGATTGTTTTTAAGTTCACCATTAAATAGCACGACCGGCGAACCATCTTTTTTTAATGGCAAAGATTCCAGCCAGCCGGCAAAAGATTTTGTATTCATGGCGATTCTTGAGTAACCCGTGGGGCAGGGAAAGCGTTCTAATACAATATTCGGAACCGCAGCATGCAAATGACCTGGATTCGAAGACTCCTGTCCGCAGGAGAACATACCCAGGGCACTGCAGAGTAATGTGCCGATAATGAAGTAAATGTTTGTCATATAGTTAGTTATATTAAATTGGATATGAAGAAAATAATAATTTATAGTACTGTTGCTATCATAATGCAGAGTTTGGTTTCTTGTTACGCCCTGCAGCAAAAAAAAGCTGCAAAAAGCCAACCGTTTAAACCGCACAAAGAGTCAAAAATGAAGCATAAAAAGCACCATTAATGGAATAATAAAGGTGGATTTTCTTTACATTTAAAGATAAATTTGTGTGTGTTTATATTAAATCAATAATCTCATGAAAAAGGCAATGTTTGTAACGCTTGTAAGCAGTATTTTGGTAGCATTTATAGTATCATCCTGTAGTAGTGGAGCGTCGCAGCAGTCATGGCACCCAAGACAAGGTAAAAAGCCTAAACCAGGTCATAACCGTTAAAAACAAAGCCGTGTCCTGTGCGGATTCAAGGCATCAGCCTTTTTTAAAAAGTACGGATAAAAAGAGATCTTGAATTCTTCTTTATGAAAAAAATTATCGTAGCTATTGACGGGTATTCGGCATGCGGGAAAAGCACAACAGCGAAGATATTGGCGGCAAGACTTGCCTATGTATATATTGATACCGGAGCCATGTACCGGGCAGTTGCCCTGTATTTTATCCAGCATTACATCAATAGTACCAATCCTAAAGCAGTTGCCGAAGCATTAAACCAAATTCAGATTTCTTTTGTTCATAATAATAAAACAGATGTGTGTGAAACATATCTGAATGGATTGAATGTAGAAGCTGAAATCCGGAAAATGTATGTTTCTGAAAAGGTAAGCGAAGTAAGCGCAATTCCGGCAGTAAGAAAACATCTGGTTGATCTGCAACAGAAGCTAGCCCGTAAAAGAGGCGTTGTGATGGATGGCAGAGATATTGGTACACATGTATTTCCGGATGCGGAATTAAAAATATTCATGGTTGCAGATATGAATGTACGTGCATTCAGAAGACAGCAGGAACTGTTTGAACGCAAGCAGATCGTAGACCTTGAAGATATTATCGCAAATATTCAAAGCCGAGACCTGATGGATACTACACGTGAAGAGTCTCCATTACGCAAGGCTGCCGATGCATACGAGATCGACACAACTTACATTACCGTGGAAGAGCAGGTTGATTGCATCATGAACCTGGCGATAGGTAAAATGATTGAAAAAGAATACCGATTAGAAGATATATAAAGAATGCTTCCGGCGTAAAATCTCAGGAAAGTAAACATGAATGTGATCATCGATAAAAATTCAGGCTATTGTTTTGGCGTTGAATTTGCAATTCAAATGGCAGAAGACGAAATGGCTACAGGCGAACCTTTGTTTTGTCTGGGTGATATCGTACACAATGCCATGGAGGTTGAACGTTTGGCTGCAAAGGGCTTGAAGATTATTGACCGCGAACAGTTAAAAGATCTTTCTGATTGCAAAGTTTTGATACGTGCGCACGGAGAACCACCGGAGACATATCAGCTGGCATTAAAGAATAATATTGAATTAGTGGACGCTTCCTGTCCGGTTGTGCTGAAACTGCAAAACCGTGTGAAAGCATCTTTTGATGCAATTGATTCAAAAGACGGGCAGATTGTTATCTATGGTCAGCAGGGGCATGCAGAAGTGATCGGTATTGCCGGGCAGACAGGCAATAAAGCCATTGTTGTTACAACAGAGGAGGATCTGGATAAGGTAGACTTTACAAAACCTGTTACCTTATATTCTCAAACAACCAAGAGTACACAAGGCTTCTATAAGATGAAAGAACTGATTGAGGCGCGTGTGAAAGAAGCGCAGCAATCGGTAGAAGACAATTTTGATTACAACGATAGTATCTGCAGACAGGTCTCAAACAGAGAGCCCCAGCTTCGTAAATTTTCAAAAGAGTTTGATGTGGTTCTTTTTGTCAGCGGAAAGAAAAGCTCGAATGGCAAAGCACTGTATGGTGTTTGCAAACAGGAAAATGAGCGCAGCTATTTCATAGAAAACGAATCTGAAATAGAAAGCAGCTGGATCAAAGCAACAGATAAAATAGGTATCTGTGGCGCGACCTCAACTCCTATGTGGCTAATGGAGCAGGTTAAAAAGTATGTAGAAACACAAGCATGGAATTAAGCAGTCCAGCGCTGCTTAATATATAAAATTAGGATGCACGCTCTGTCATCCGGTAAACAATCCTTTCATCTATTGATTGAATCAATCAGCATATAAGCAGAGCTAATCATTAATAATAAATAGCTTTATCAGCATATGAAAATATTCGTTCGTTATTTTGTACAGGGCTTAATGCTGTGGATACCGATATTTATAACCGTATATATTATATTTTTTATCTTCAGCTTATTCGACAGGATCATTCCTGCATTATTCAATGTAGACTTATCTCCAGGCGTAGGAATTGTAATTGTGATTCTGTTTGTAACCTTGTCGGGCGCGCTAACCTCTTTGTTATTGGTTAAACCGGCTTTTAGTTTCTTAGAACACTACGTTTATAAAATTCCTTTTATAAATATTATTTATTCATCTTCCAAAGATGTTGTCGGCGCTATTGTTGGTGATAAAAAGAAATTTGATCATCCGGTAATGGTAAAGACCGGTGGCGATGCCGGAACCTGCCGGTTGGGCTTTGTTACCCGAGATGAATTTAATGTTAAGGGAATGGAGGATATGGTTGCCGTTTATTTTCCGCACTCCTACAATATTTCAGGGAACGTACTTTTTGTTCCTAAACAAAGCGTATTGCCTTTAAACATAACAGGTTCAGAGGCGATGAAATTTATTGTGTCTGCCGGCATGACCGGTAATCTGGAAGAAAAATAAGAAACAATGTTATTGAATTGTTAAATAAGTATTTTTTTAATATTAACAGAATGGCATCGCATAACATTAGGGTAACAATCCCTTTATTTTGTGATAACAACTACATAAACATAGGGTAATAGCACACACGTAGCTTTGCATTGTAAAAATAAACTACAATAAAGCTCGTGATGAATACTCTACGTTTTCAAAAATGGTTGATCCTCTCAGCTGTTTTCTTACTCATTTCATTTACATCAAAAGCACAAACAGGTTCAATTAAAGGGATACTCCTTGATTCTACATTGAATGAATTGATTTACGGAGCAATCGTTTCCGTGCCTGAAAATCCAAGCATTGGTGCACAATCAGATTTAGATGGGATCTTCACCATCAGTAATGTTAAACCGGGAACCTATAACCTGAAGATCTCTTATATAGGTTATAAAGAAATTCTTCTTACAGATATTGTTGTTACTGCAGGCCAGACAACAGACGTTGGAACGTTAACCATGTCAGTGGACGAAGAGGTTCCGGTTATTGAAATTGTTAGTGAAGTATCAACAAACACTGAAGAAGCAGTTGTTCAGGAGATCAAAGAAAGCGACAATGTTGTCAGCGGTATTTCTGCCGAACAGATTCAAAAAGGTCAGGATAAAGATGCAGCCCAGGTAGTACAGCGTATACCGGGTGTTAGTATTATTGATAACCGCTTTATCATGATTCGTGGTTTGAATGATCGATACAACTCTGTATGGTTAAACAATGCAACAGCTCCAAGTAGCGAGACTGATCGTAAATCATTTTCTTTTGACATGGTGCCAAGTGGTTTGATTGACCGCATCATGGTTTATAAAACACCTTCTGCAGATTTACCCGGAGACTTTGCCGGTGGTTTTGTTAAAATTTATACCGTTACTCCTAAAGAAAAAGTTTTCAATGTAAACGTTGGTCTGGGTTACAGACAAGGTACTACATTCAAGAATTTTAATAAAGATAAAAGTCCTACGGACTGGTTAGGTTTTGATAGCGGCCAGAGAGCAGTACCTACTGAAACGCCAGGATACATCACAACGAACGGTGCAAGTGATGCTGATTTGAATGCGTATGGACAAAGCTTTAAAAACAACTGGAAATACAATACCATTAAAGCGCTGCCTGACGGACGTTTCAATGTTACGTATATCAATAGCTTCATGCCGAAGAATGGTTCACGTTTGGGTGTATTAGCGTCCTTGAACTATACAAACTTAAATACCAACTATAACATTAAAAGAACCGATACGGATGGAAGTGGTGTTAAGACACAGTTAAGAGATGACCAGCAGTATACGAACGAAGTGAAAGCTGCTTCCATGTTAAACTTCAGCTACATCCTTAATGATAGAAATAAAATTGAATTCAGAAACTTCTTTAACCAGCAAGGGAGAACACAGATCACAAACAGAAATCAATACGATGCTGCAGATATATTAAACAGAATTCAATATGCATTGGCATACAGAAGCAGAACCATTTATACAACGCAGTTAGCGGGCGAACATAAATTGAAAAATGATAAAACCATGTTGGATTGGACGCTGGGCTATGGCTATTCAAGAAAAAATGAACCTGATTTAAGAAGAGCTTCTTACTATCCGGATCCAAGTAATCCTGGAGGCCCCAACTTAGTTATACCAGCCAACAACGCAAACGATTTAACAAACGGTGGTAGACTTTATCAGAAGCTGAATGAAAATTCAGTATTGGCAACAATAAACATTAATCAAAAGATTAATAAAAAATGGGGCGCAGTTGAATTTGCAGAATTGGATGCCGGTTCTTATAACGAATACAAATCAAGAACATTCCGTGCAAGAGCTTTTGGTTACACCCTGCAGGGCGGATCAAGAGGAGGTACATACTGGAATGATACCTTGCAGTACCAACCAATTGACCAGGTGTATGATCCTAATAATGTGGACAACGGCAGAGGCTGGACCATTCTTGAAGAAAGCAACCCTACCTACAAATACGACGCATCAAACCGATTGATGGCATTGTATGCATCCGGTAAATTTAATTTTGGTGCAAAGATTAAATTGATTGCCGGTCTTCGATATGAAAACAATTTACAGTACATCGCATCGGGCTTAAATGGCGCCCCAATCAGCCAGGATTTACCAACAAGCTTCCTGCTTCCATCATTAAACCTTTCCTATAACTTTACTGAAAAATCATTATTGCGTCTGGCATATGGTAAAACGTTGAACAGACCTGAGTTCAGGGAGTTTGCGCCGTTCTATTTCTACGACTTTGATTTCAATGCTGTAAACTACGGATCATTGTATTTCGGTAAAACATTGAAAGTTTGTCAAATCCAGAACTTTGATTTAAGATACGAGTTTTATCCTTCCCCGGGTGAAACAGTAAGTTTGGCACTTTTCTACAAGAGCTTTAAAGACCCGATCGAACAGATTGCTTTGGCAACCAGTGGTGGTGCAGCATCAGCGCTGGCTTATTCATACACGAATGCATTAAGCGCATATAACGTAGGTATGGAGCTTGAGATTAAAAAGAATCTTGCTTTTGTAAACGACAACTTCAAAAACTTCTCTTTGTTATTTAACGCTTCATTAATTAAAAGTGAAGTATCCATTCCGAAAGACCAGTCTGATTTCTGGAATGCAAAAAGACCATTGCAAGGCCAGTCTCCTTACATGATTAATGCTGGTTTGTATTATGAAAACCCTGATCATGGCTGGAGTGCATCGGTATTGTATAACATATTCGGGCCGCGTATTGTGATTGTAGGTAATTCAAACTATCCGGATGTGGTTGAAACACCTAGAAGCACGATTGACTTGTCTGTAACAAGGCAATTAAGCAAAAGGGTAGCATTGAATTTAGGCGCTAATGATATCCTGAATCAGTCCATAACATGGGTACAGGATTACAACCGCGATGGTAAGTATGAAAGAAATGGTGATGATAATAAATTACTTACTTATAAGAAAGGAAATTATTTCACTGCGACCGTACGCATTAAACTTCAATAATTCTCTTGTTAACAATTCCCTAACCGCGCGGTTAAATTCAGTTTACATTGAACATATACTTTTGTTAAAATAAAAAACTATAACAATGAAAAAACATTTAAAATCAATAGCTGCTTGTGCATTGCTTGTTGCTGTCCTGGTTAGCTGTAAGAAAAAAGAAGACGATCCAGCTCCTTCTAATGGCGGAACAACAAACAAAGTAGTTATTGGAAATATAACTTCTGACCAGACCTGGAAAGTATCAGATAATATTCAATTAGGCGGTTATGTTTATGTGAAGTCTGGTGCAACATTAACAATTGAAGCAGGTTCAACAATTAAAAGTTCTACCATCCAGTCCGCGCTTATCGTAGAGCCAGGTGCTAAGATTATGGCTGTAGGTACTGCGTCTTCTCCGATTGTATTTACTTCCGGAAACAGCAATCCAAGACGTGGTGACTGGGCAGGTATTGTTCTTTGCGGTAATGCAATGACGAACAACTATACTTCAACACAACCACTTATTGAAGGTGGTTTGGCTACAAAATATGGTTCTCAGGCAACAGCTGATGCTTCTGTAAATGCTGATAACTCTGGTACATTGTCTTATGTACGTATTGAGTATGCTGGTTATGCTCCGATCCCTGGTTCTGAGTTAAACGGTCTTTCTATGTATGCTTTAGGATCTGGTACTACGATCAGCCACGTACAGGTAACTGCTGCGAATGACGATTCATTCGAATGGTTTGGTGGTGCAGTAAACTGCGATCACTTGATTGCTTACATGGGTCTTGATGATGATTTCGATACGGACAACGGTTTCAGCGGTCACGTTCAATTCGGTTTAGGTGTTCGTTCAAGATATGTAGCTGATCAGTCTGGTTCTAAAGGTTTCGAATCTGATCACGATGGCTCTGCAAATACAACTACTCCAAATACATTATGCAAATTCTCTAACATGACAATTGTTGGTCCTGTTAACTCTATGGGTAACATTTCTACAAGTGTAGCTCCAAACGCAGTTGCTGCAACATACATTGCTGGTATGCACACAAGAAGAAACTCTTCAATCTCTGTTGTTAACTCAATCATCATGGGTTGGCCAACAGGTATCCTGATCGACAGTAAAACCGGCGGTTCTGGTGTTACTTGCGCAAACTATGTTGATGGTACTGGTATGATTAAAAACAACCTTATTGCAGGTATCTCTAAAAACTTCAAAGCAAATGCTACTGCTCTTCAGCCTGGTACTGACATCATGGTATACGATGCAGTTTCAGTTGTAAATGGTTCTGGTGATTTAACGGCTGTTAACGCAACTACAATCAAAGATTCAACTACATTAACTTGGCCATCTTATGCTTCAGGTCCAAGAACATTTGTATACAATGCTGTAAATGGCAACAGATATCAGTACGAGCACTCTGGCATCTTAGTGAATCCATTCTCTGAAGGAACTCCAAGCGCTTATGATTTCAGATTAGCAGCGAGCTCACCAGCAGCTTCTGGTGCGGACTTCACTGGCTTGCCTACTGATTTCGAAACAGTATCTTACATCGGTGCGTTCTCTACTACAGACTGGACTGCAGGTTGGGCGAACTTCCCACAAACAAACAACCAATAATATTTTTTAAATAAATATTCCAAATGAGCTAGTAAGGTTTTACCCTACTAGCTCATTTTATATAATAAGCTCTAATAAATATGAATCGCATTCTCGTTTTCTTCTCGTTATTAATCATTGTATGCGCATCCTGCTCAACAAACGATGAACAATACAACCCCAAAAATATAATCTCAAAACCTCAGGAAGATTCTATTCTGTTAAATATTATAAAATATACAGATGAGCATAGGCCTGATTCCATCAACCTGGAAAATCGTTTTGAGAAAAAAAATGAAGCATTTTTTAAAGGTATTCTGAACAAGTATAGCTTGGACTATTTGTATAAAGACAAAGATGGCACCTACTATTACTTCATCTATAAAGTAGCCAGAGGTGTTGATGATATGTATGTAGGAATTGGCGGAAAATTCAAGCTCGGTCCGGATAATCAATTACAGGATTTTGAAGAATCATTCCGTATGTGGCGAATGTTACACAAAGATCTGAAAGCAAAAGGGGTTGAAGTGTATGCTGATTTCATCAATAACAAGACCCTCGATAAATACATGAATAATGAAAAAATACAGTATATAGAGTTCCCGAATGATTTTGTTGGGTACGATAAAAATAAAAAAGAGTGGGTGGCAACTAAATTGAGATAACCCCTGGATCAACTTAACAATTCAGTAAAGATTCAATAATGTATACGTAGCTATTTGGTAACATTGGAGATGTACCTTTGATACTGAAAACAGAGCTATTCAATTTTTTAATCTTATGGGCGCCAGACGGGCGCCCTTATTTTTTTCTGTTTTCATTAATATGTTTCAACCCCAAATGTTTTGCGAAAACTTCATCAGGCGCAGCATCCATTTTAGTTTTCTGATCTGTAATAAGAACCGGTTTTTTCTTTCCTCCGATGCATCGTCATCATCGTTATACTTTCGTTT
Source organism: Cytophagaceae bacterium (assembly GCA_021151805.1). Lineage (GTDB taxonomy): Bacteria > Bacteroidota > Bacteroidia > Cytophagales > Cytophagaceae > Cytophaga. The sequence goes on from JAGKWN010000067.1 coordinate 11,940, forward strand.
GTAGAAACTCTGAGACCCATTTTCATTGTGAAGCTTTATAAATTCAGGGTCAAAGGAGTGAATGGAATACATAAATAGATAGCTGTTTGTTGACTGCAATATTCCGTAATTACTGTTTCTTTATCGTTATCCGAATTCTATACTATTATTAATCTGTAAGCATGTTTCAAGGATCGAATAAGCATGGTTGGCTGTATTGTGCTTAGAGACAGACCGCATAAAAAGGTTGCAATGTTTAAAAAAGATAATATAAAGATGAATGCGTGTTTGAGCTGCCTGGGAAGCTTCTGTAGGCCATGCAGGTTGTGTGCTGTCAAAAGTATTATAATTAATTTTTAGATGAACTTGAGGTAATAGTAGAAAGATATTTTTATGGGTATTGAATATTTTTAACACCTAAATTTTATAACTATGAAAAAATGTAACATTACCCTTGTCTTAATTTTTGTACTCGCATCCCTGACAAGTCAGGTGCAGGCACAAATTGGTAAAGCACACAATGTTGGTTCTGCTCAAAATTTTATTTCAACCATTAAAGCTGTTAAAAATCAAAGCAACCTGCGAACCTCCGCTAGTATTGAACTTCCGGTTGGTAATAATAAATCTCATAGCGGTAAACAAAATGTTTCTATGGTAGAAAAGGGAAGTACCATTACCATCGGTGAAGTTGAGAATGAAAAACAGTCTACATATTATTTCGAATATAAAAACAATGAAGTGAAAGGAAAGATTATTCTACCAAACAAGAGACAGGTTTTTGAATATTACACTGAAAATGGTGTAGTAATGGTTAAAGAGGTTGATATCAATACAGTGATGTGTATTGGTAAAGAACAAATCCCTCCTGCTGCAACAGCCCCAACACCTGGTGCTCCAGAAGCTATTACTGCGGGAGAAGCGGCGTTATTGCAAAGTACGCCGGGTGCAAGCGCTGTAGTAAAGCTTGATTTTGATGGAGAAGTGGTAACGGGTACAGCATGGAATTCAGGTGGTACCATAAATGCAACGGCTAGTTCATTTACTCCATCAGATATTAAAAGTATCTGGAGGACAGTTAGCCAGGATTTCAGTCCGTTCAATATAAATATTACAACAAGTGAAACGGTGTATCAAAATGCATTGCCTGAGAATAGAATCAAGTGTATCATTACACCTACAGATGCCGCTTATCCAGGAGCAGGAGGAGTTGCTTATGTAGGCTCTTTCCATACTGCTTCAAGTTATATAAAGCCTTGTTGGGTATTTAGCGCTAACCTTGCAAATAGTCCATTGCATGTTGCAGAAGCAGCTTCTCACGAAATCGGTCACACAATGGGTTTGAGCCACGATGGAAGAAATGCTACACCGTTTGAGGATTACTATTATGGCCAGGGAGATTGGGCTCCTATTATGGGTGTCGGATATAATCGTAACATTGTGCAGTGGAGCAAAGGAGAATACGCTCTTGCAAATAATTTAGAAGATGATGTGAATATTATAGCTACTACAAATGGTTTTAGCTACAAAGCAGATGAAGACTTGAATACATTGCCTTCAGCTACACCATTGAACCTTGCTACTTATGGAGTAACAAAAACAGGTTTAATAAGCACCGCAGCTGATGTAGATTATTATTCATTCTCTATATCTGCTACAAGAACATTGGATATTACGATCAGTACATTGGGAGCGCCTAAAGCCGCAAACTTAAATATTAAAGCACAGTTGTTGAATGCAAGCGGTGGCGTAATTACTACATTGAATCCTACGGGAATAGGTAGTGTTCAATTTACCAATACGCTTGGAATTGGATCTTATTATATCAGTGTTGAAGGGGTAGGCGAAGGTAATGTACTAACCACCGGATATACAGATTATGGATCGATTGGTACGTATACAATCACCAACAACTATGATTGTGCAAACGTATGGTTAACAGGTGGAACATTTGATTTGAACACAACGGTTAAGACATACTTTAAAAACAATAATGATTATAAGTATTACTCAATAACAATTCCACAGCCGGGCTTATTGTCAGTAAGCATGACAGGTCTTACGTATTCATCTGGAATGTATATTCCTGATCCCACAGATCCGGAAGTTACATTGGTTGATAGCAGAAACTTTTATTGCAATAATTGTTTTCAGTATAACTTCACAACACCTGGTACTTATACAATAATAGCAGCGACATCTGCATCTGGTTTTACAAAGCAGTGTTATACATTAACCAACACATTTACCCCGGCATCCGGTGGCTCAAGAGAGGCCAGCACTTCAGAGGTTAGTAATGTTTCTGCTTCAGTAAAAGAAATTCAGCTGTATCCGAACCCTGCTTCAAATAGCGTGAAAGTAACCAATGCAGAAGATATCTGCTCTTTTGAAATTTTATCTCTTACAGGTGAAGTGGTTAAAGTTGCATCAGAAGAAGAACTGAACAGCGAGATTTCAATAGCAAATCTGTCTTCAGGAATGTACTTAATTAAAATGGTTCGAAGAGGGGAAACCATCGTAAAAAAACTTCAGGTTGCTAAATAATTTAATGGCGAAGAATTTAGAAACCGATTAAATAAAAAAGATCCCGCCATAAGCGGGATCTTTTTTATTTATGAAGCAAATGTTTCAATTATAACTGCGCATCAATTTTTTGTGCCAATACAGATTTAGGAACAACGCCAACTTGTTTGTCAACGATTTCACCTTTTTTCAATACCAGCAATGTAGGGATAGAACGGATACCAAACTTAGCTGATACTACCGGATTCTCATCTACATTCAATTTCGCAATTACTGCTTTACCAGCATAATCACCAGCAAGTTCTTCAACTACCGGTCCGATCATTTTACAAGGACCACACCATTCAGCCCAGAAATCTACTAATACAGGTTGATTTGTATTGATTATCTCTTCAAAGTTCGCGTCTGTTATTTCTACTGCTTTTCCCATAATTGAAAATGTGTTAACTGTATAATGTAAACTTAAGCAAAATTTAATGAAAATAGTTCCTTAGGCGCCTATTTTGTAACTCACCCCGTCCAGTTTGGTCAATTCCTCCAGAAACACATTGTTGGGATCAACTCTGTAACTGCGTGAAAATGTTTTTACTGTATGTTCATTGGTGTTTTTGGTCAACGTTAAATACAACAAACAGGATCCTTTATGCTCCGAAACGATCCGGTCAATTTCTACTACCGTAATGGCGTTGATCTGATCCAGATTCACACTTATATTCACACTTTTGCATAATTTGGCGCGTACATCGGCCAGCAACTGGGTAACCGTAATTTTAAAGTCCAGCTCACCTTCACGCCCCCATTTCGGTTTTAAGCTTCCTTTCATAAACAGAAACTCACCAATATTAATGAAATGGGCATGTTTCAGATAATCCTCGCCGAATAATGCCAGGTCCAGCGAACCAGTATAATCCTCAATCGTGAATAGCACAAATGGTTTCCCATTCTTACTCTGGCGTACGTTCACCTTAGTAACAATGCCTGCAACCGTTAGATCTTTTCCTTGCGGACTGCTCATAACATTTTCCAGCGAACAGTTGCAGAAGTTGTCAATCTCCAGTTTGAACTGATCCAGCGGGTGACCTGAAATATAGAAACCAACAATCTCTTTTTCTTTCTTCAGCTTTTCAATGTTACCCCATTCTTCGCACGGCGTTATTTTCGGCGGTGCTGGCTTAGCACTGGTGCTATCGCCGAATAGGGACGATTGGTTGCTGTCGTCCTCTGTCTGGAAGGCATTACCATAACGAATCGCTTTTTCCAGGAAGGAAATAGTTTCACGTTCTGCCGTATGGAAATACTGTGCACGGTGCAACTCTGTGAAACCATCAAGACCGCCGGCAATGGCAAGCGACTCAATTGTTTTTTTACTTACCGCACGTAGGTTCACGCGCGAAACAAAATCAAAAAAATCTTTAAATGGTCCGTTGGCTTTACGTTCATCTACGATGGCCTGCACCGGACCTTCACCAACACCTTTAATGGCGCCCATCCCAAAACGAATCTGGCCATCTTTGTTTACAGAAAACTGGTAACTACTTTCATTCACATCCGGCCCAAGCACGGCCATGCCCATACGCTGGCACTCTTCCATGAAGAAAGAGATTTTGTCAAAGTTGCTTAAGTTGTGCGTCAATACAGACGCCATATATTCGGATGGATAATTCGCTTTTAAATAACCGGTCTGGTAAGCTACGAATGCATAGCAGGTAGAGTGTGATTTGTTGAAGGCATATTGTGCAAAGGCTTCCCAGTCGGTCCACACTTTTTCACAGATCTTCGGATCAAGCCCTTTCGCTGCTGCACCATCAATGAATTTACCTTTCATTTTGTCCAGTGTAGCCCGGTCTTTCTTACCCATGGCTTTACGTAGTACATCAGCATCGCCTTTGGTAAAGCCCGCCAGCTTCTGCGACAGAAGCATTACCTGCTCCTGATAAACCGTAATCCCGTAAGTATCGCCTAAGTATTCTTCCATCTCCGGCAAGTCATACACGATCTCTTCTTTACCGAGTTTACGCGCAATGAATTTAGGAATGTATTCGATCGGCCCCGGTCTGTACAAGGCGTTCATGGCGATCAAATCTTCAAATTTGTCCGGCTTTAAGTTGATCAAATGTTTCTGCATCCCCGCAGATTCAAACTGGAAGGTTGCATTCGTTTCACCTTTCTGATAGAGTTCAAATGTTTTCGCATCATCCAACGGAATATAATCAATGTCGATTTTTACACCGTGATTTTCTTCAATCATTTTCAACGCATCACGAATAATAGTAAGGGTCTTCAGACCCAAAAAGTCCATCTTGATTACACCGGCATCTTCAATTACTTTTCCGTCGAACTGCGTTACAAGCAACTCCGAATCTTTTGCCGTGAATACAGGAATGATGTCATAGAGATCTTTCGGCGCAATGATGATACCGGCCGCGTGAATACCTGTACCACGTACAGAACCTTCAAGTACCAACGCTTCTTTCAATACGTCAGAACTTAAGGTGCCGTCGTCTTCTAATATTTCACGCAGCTTTTTTACATTCTCGAGATCTTCCGGCGTAAGTTCTTCAGAAAGGGTTTTTTCTTTTTCATTCTTTTTATCCGATGCCTTCATCGGACCTTTCATTACCCAGTTCAATTCAATACCAGGCTTGTCAGGCACAAGCTTCGCAAGCGCGTTTGATTCCTGCAAGGGCAGATCCAGTACACGGGCAACGTCTTTGATACTCATTTTCGCTGCCATGGTACCATAGGTCACGATCTGTGCAACCTGCGACTTGCCGTATTTCTCCACAACATAATCAATCACACGCTGACGGCCTTCATCATCGAAGTCCGTATCAATATCGGGCATGCTCTTACGATCCGGATTCAGGAAACGCTCAAACAGTAAATTATATTTAATCGGGTCAATGTTTGTGATACCTATACAGTATGCAACAGCAGAGCCGGCTGCAGATCCACGGCCAGGACCTACGAATACACCAATCTCACGACCTTTGTTGATGAAGTCCTGCACGATGAGGAAATAACCCGCAAAACCCATCGTGCGGATGGTGTGCAATTCAAAATCCAGGCGTTCTTTAATATCATCGGTTACTTCTCCGTAACGGTTGCGTGCACCTTCATACGTTAAGTGTTGCAGATAATTATCCTGATCTAAGAATGTTGGTGGAATTTCGTAATTCGGCAACAGGATGTCCTGCTTGAGTTTCAGGATCTCAACCTTGTCAACGATCTGCATCGTATTGTCGATCGCTTCAGGCAAGTCGCTGAAGAGTGCCGACATCTCTTCTTTTGTTTTGAAATAGAACTGATCGTTGGCAAATGCAAAACGACGACCTTTCATCATGGTCTCGTCGTCCGAAAAATCTTTCATGGTTGGGGTGCTTTGTTTTTCACCCGTGTTGATACACAAAAGAATGTCGTGCGCGTTTGAATCTTTCTGGTCTACATAATGCGAATCGTTCGAAGCAATGATCGGTACCTGATACTTGCGTGCAAGTTTGATCAACACTTCGTTCACAATATTCTGTTCTTTTATATCGTGACGTTGTAATTCAATATAGTAATCTTCACCGAAAAGGTCGAGCCACCACTTGAATGCTTTTTCTCCGGCTTCTTCACCTTTCGATAAAATAGTGCGCGGCACTTCTGCGCCTAAACAACAGGTTGTGGCAATAAGACCTTTGTGATATTTAAGAACAAGTTCTTTATCGATACGCGGATACTTACCATACAAGCCATCGATGTAACCCATGGAACAAAGCTTGATCAGGTTTTTATAACCCTCCGGATTTTTAGCAAGCAGTAGTTGATGATAACGTACGTCTTTATTATCCTTCGTGAAATTTTTCTTGAAACGGTCTTCCACCAGATAAAATTCGCAGCCAACAATAGGCTTAATGTTGTTTTTAACTGCTTCAGCAACAAATTGAAAAATACCATGCATGTTTCCATGGTCTGTCAGCGCAAGGGCTTTCATGCCGTTTGCGGCCGCTTTGCCAACCAGACCTTTTATGCTGGCAGCACCATCTAATAAAGAAAACTGTGAATGGACATGTAAGTGTGCGAAATCTGGCATATTCGTAGTTGTGGTAAGACCTACAAGTTACCCAATAACAAAAAAGAGATATTCAAAAGTTTTCAACAGGAGGATTATTTTGGAGAAACCTCAAAAATCCTTTGTGCTCTTATAAAGAACCACATACTCCGGAATTACAGTGCATTCAGCCAGAAAGTTTGTCACAGATCAATCTGGGCATCGCCCCCGGAAAATGGAGTGGACTAGCTAGAAACCCAACAAGGGTTTTATTAACTATATTTCGTTTTTAATGAATTTGCTTCAAGCTTATCGATACGAATCCTTGGAGGCTTGGCCTTAAAACAATCCCGACTCTTCCGTAATTTGAATTTGCAACGTCTTAAAATAAACCTCTTCCGTACGTTTTAATTCAACATTCCAGTTTTGAATGCCGTTGGTGCAATCGATAAGAATAGATTCCGGTATTTCAGAAAAATTTTCTGCTTTAAATTCAGTAGCAGGTAAACCATTTATTCGGAGTATACGGTCGCCTTTGCCTAAAACAGCCAGGTAAGGAGAAGTATCATCCACCGTTTGTATGGTAAACGTAGCATCGCTAAGGAATCCAAAGCAGCGTGCGAAGAAATTCGCATGGGGTTCTTCAGTTACAGAAATGTTCAAATAATTAAACGCTTTGATCAGATCTTCTTTCAGGTCACCTGTTTCATAAATCCAACGTGTGAAATCTTCTGTGTAGTGGTTTGAAGTCATTGAATGAAAAAGGGCTGTAATGGAATCTTCTGTATATGCTTTGCCTTCAGCTTTTTGATTACTCCATAAGTGTAACATCATGTCACGAAGCGTTGAAGCGTTTGAGGTAGCCTTTCGGATTGCACTATCCATGAGGAATGCAACGATTGCACCTTTTACATAAATGGAAACCTTACGATTTGGAATACCGGCATCATATCCATCTACCCACAGGTCAAAAGAGCTGTCAGCCAGAGAAAGATGTTTGTTGCCGAAAGAATAAAAGTGACGTTTTAACAGAATATTTAATTCATCCTGGTACCATTCTTTTGTGAACACATTTGCATGTGCTACATAATAATCGCCCAGATAAGTTGTGATGCCTTCTGCAATAAATCCGGTTTTAAAATATTGTGCTTCAAATAAATTATAAGGAAGCATTTCTGCAGGCCTGATTTTACAGATGTTCCAGGCATGGTACAATTCGTGTGAACAGATTCCGATCAATTCCGGATATAGTTTTTCTTTTACATCTGCTGCCGGCCCCAGACAGATCACCGTTGAATTGCGGTGCTCTACACCATGATAATGCTGGTAAGGCAGAATCAGTAATTGGAAGTGATATTCCTTTTCAGGGAAATCTCCAAAATCCCTGATCTGCGCTTCGGTAAACTTTTGAAAATCTTCTGTAATTGTTTCGGGGAAATGCGAAGCATCAACCGTAGCATGTATATAGAATGGAATGCCTTTTACATGATATTCCAGTGTTGTAAGATCAGGAGCAGCAAGGATCGGAAAATCGCTAAGCGCAAGAAAACAATCGGTTTGATAATGGAAGGCTGCTTTTTGCGGCATACCTGTTTTTATAATAAAAGAATCCCGTAGGTTCAGTTTTAAGGAGCAAGGAAGGTGTTCCTGTTTGTCGACTGCCATTAAACAGGCAATCGGGTTTATATAGAAAAGGGCATGATCCGACCAGCAACCGCCGGCATCCATTTGGCGACAATAATATAAATAAGTAAAGGAGATGACCGTTCCGGCCTGAGCTTCTACCTGCCAGGAATTTCGATTCACCTTTTTTACAGGTACTAAAGCGCCGGATTGGTCCTGTGCAGAACAATCCCGGATATTGGCTGCATACTGCTGTAGCATATAACGGCCAGGTCTCCAGGAGGGAATTTTCAGAAGGGGGTTACTTTCACCAGCTTCGAAAGAAATTGTTACCTGAATAAAATTGGCAGGTAAATTTTCAGTATATATTTGATATTCAATTTGTTTTGTTGAATTTTGCATGGCAAATCAGGCAGTTTTGGTATCTTTTAGCAAAGATTAATAAGTTATTTTTAAAAACAATATTGTTAGTTCGAAAAACGATTGGTATATTTGCAACCCTATTTATACGAAAGGAACAGATTCTTGTCTCAACAATAAATAGGATAACGATTTACTATTATGAAAAGGACATTCCAGCCATCAAACCGTAAGAGAAAAAACAAGCACGGATTCCGTTCAAGAATGGAAACTGCTAACGGTAGAAGAGTTTTAGCTGCAAGAAGAGCTAAAGGTCGTAAAAGATTAACGGTATCAGACGAGACGCCTCGTAAAGGATAATTATTCTAAGCTTGTTACCGTTTTGGGTGAACAGTTAGATTTAACATGCACCAAAACAATATACATACAAACGGTAACAAGCTTTTTTCTTTTCCTAAAAAGGAAAAGTTAACAAGTAAAATTATAATCGATCGCCTCTTTAAAGAAGGTGAATCCAGATTCAAATATCCATTCCGGATATTATTTTTAACCGGCGAAACTCATTCGCAGGATTTTCCTCAAGTAGTTATTTCCGTAAGTAAGCGCAATTTCAAACGTGCCGTTGATCGCAATCGCATTAAACGTTTGATCCGTGAAGCATACCGTCTTCAAAAAACTGAACTGATTTCTTTGTTTCCGGAGAAACCATCTTCCCTTGCAATTCTTTATACTGCTAAAG
>JAGKWN010000068.1 GCA_021151805.1 Cytophagaceae bacterium
ATTCATAATTCATAATTCATAATTCATAATTCATAATTACCAAAGAGTTCAACCATCTTCCTATTCCGATAATCAAAGATCTCCTGTATTTTAGAACGAACCAGTATTGGCTCCAGCAATTCACCAAGAATCCCTAATGGAAGTTTATAATTAACTATATCTGTCATTTCAACACCGTTCTGTATTTCTTTAAAATGATGCTGATGATGCCAGACTGCGTAAGGGCCTACACGCTGTTCATCAACAAAAAAACTTTTTTCCTTTACATGGGTGATTTCTGTTACCCAATTCATCGGAATAGCAAGCAACGGCCTGACCGTATATCTAATAATCATACCTGCATACATATGAGCACCTCCTCCCGATTTTATATCAAAACCCATGTAAGGCGGAGTAATGATTTTCAAATTTTCGGGTGAAGAGAAAAATTCCCAGGCCTCATCTAATGTAACAGGAATTCGTTGTGTCCTTTCAAGCTTATGCATATAAACAATTCAGAAATCAGTTTTTAATATACGATAGAAATTCGTTTTTAATTCCCTCTTCATTGAATCTACCTGAATAAGCAGCGGTTACCGTTGAGCTGGCTTCATCCTTCACGCCCCGCATGGATACGCATAAATGTTTAGCATCAAGTACTACAGCTACATCTTCTGTTTGAAGAATGTTTTTCAATTCATTCGCTATCTGCATCGTTAATCTTTCCTGCACTTGCGGACGTTTAGCATAGTATTCAACAATACGATTTAGTTTAGACAAACCAATTACTTTTCCGCTTGAAATGTAAGCAACATGCGCTTTCCCTATGATGGGTACAAAGTGGTGTTCGCAGTTTGAATAAAAAGTAATATTTTTCTCCAGCACCATTTCATCATATTTGTATTTATTATCAAACAAAGTGATGGCTGGTTTATTGGCAGGATTTAATCCACTGAAGATTTCTTTTACATACATCTTGGCAACACGTGCAGGAGTATCTTTCAGACTGTCGTCTGTTAAATCTAGCCCAAGAATTTCCATGATGTCTTTAAACTTTTTACTGATCAGTTCAATTTTTATATCATCTTCAAGATCAAATGCATCTATACGTATAGGGGTTTCCGGATTGGATGAAAAATGATCGTCGTTTATTTCTTCAATAAGAGATTGTACACTTTTAGTGATCTTCATGCTACTTGTTACAATAATTTTTATACGGACTCAGGTATTAAACTACATTCTTATTGAAGTCGTTCCATTAAAACCTTCGTTTATTCGATTAACAGCAATTTCTCCGTATTTATCATCAATATACCCTATTAGCTGTATAATCATGACTAAAATGAGATTTACCTTAGTAATTGGCCTCGATTCACTCCTATAACAACGTTCGTGGATAATTCGGCATTATTCCAAATATGCCGTTTTCAAGCCTAAAACAGGTGTTTTTGAGTTCACCCTTGGTACAACTACGTATTTTTTAAGTATTTTTACGTACATCAATTTGCATTTACGTAAAATTTACGTAATTTTGCTTACGTAGTTCACATTAGTCCCTTTTACTTATGAAAAACGAAACAAAGATCCTGGTTGTAGGCAACGGCATGGTTGGCTACAAGTTTTGTGAGAAACTCAAGAAAAAAGATTCCTCAGGCAAATTTAAGATTACCGTACTTGGTGAAGAACCAAGACCTGCATACGATCGTGTTCATTTGAGTGAATACTTTTCAACACGCTCTGCAGACCATTTAACCATGGCTCCATTAGAATGGTATGCAGAAAACAATATTGATCTGGTCTTAGGCAACCCGGTCGTATCCATTGACAAACAAGCAAAACAGGTAACTACATTTTCAGGTGCTGTTTATAGCTATGATAAATTAATCCTCGCAACCGGTTCCAGTGCTTTCGTTCCTCCGATTAAAGGTGTTGATAAAGACGGTATCTATGTATACCGCACGATTGAAGATCTTGAAATGATGATCACTCAGGCAGAGAAATCAAAAGTTGGTGCGGTAATCGGTGGCGGACTTTTAGGACTTGAAGCTGCAAAGGCTTTGATTGACCTGGGTTTGAAGGCACACGTAATTGAATTTGCTCCACGCCTGATGCCCCGTCAATTGGATGAAGCAGGTTCAAAAATGCTTCAGGAAAAATTAGAATCCTTAGGATTAACCATCCATTTAAATAAAAACACTTCTTACTTTGATGGCGATGAAGCTGTGAGTGCCATGCAGTTTGCAGATGATACACGTCTGGAACTGGATATGGTTGTTATCTCAGCAGGTATTAAGCCAAGAGATGAAGTTGCGAAGAAAGCAGGTTTAACGGTAGGTCCAAGAGGCGGGATCGAAGTGAACGATTCATTACAAACTTCCGATCCTGATATTTTTGCAATCGGTGAATGTGCGCTGCACTGGGGTATGATCTATGGTCTTGTTGCACCGGGCTATGAAATGGCTGAAGTCGTAGCAGAAAATCTGATCAACGAACATTCGAAAGAATTCCGTTCGTTTGATATGTCAACAAAATTAAAATTGATCGGGGTTGATGTAGCAAGCTTCGGAGATGCCTTTGGCGCTGAAGAAGGCTCGGTTGCAATTACCTACGAAAATAAAGATAAAGGTGTATACAAACGCCTGAACTTATCGGCAGATAAAAAACGTGTTATAGGTGGGATATTAGTGGGCGATGCTGAAAGCTATAACATGTTACTGCAGATGGTTAACAACAAGATGGCTTTACCGCCGGATCCGGAAGATCTGATTCTGGGTGCCCGTGGTGAAGGCAAATCAGAAGGTAGCTCTGGTGTAATGAGCTTACCGGATGACGCGCTGATCTGTTCTTGTGAAGGTATTACCAAAGGGGCTATCTGTTGTGCCGTAACAGACCAAGGGGTTACGGATCTGGCTGGCATGAAAAAATGTACCAAAGCCGGTACAGGTTGCGGCGGTTGCGTGCCAATGGTAAATGACCTGATCTCAGAAACATTAAAATCTCAGGGTACGGTTGTTAAAAAAGTTTTATGTGAACACTTCGATTATTCACGTCAGGAATTACTTGACCTGGTAAAAGTGAATGAATATAAAAACTATGAAGTGATTCTGGATAAGTTGGGTAAAGGTGATGGTTGCGAAACCTGTAAACCTGCCGTAGCATCTATCCTGGCGAGTGTATGGAATGAAGTTATTCTTAAGCAAGCAACGATCCAGGATTCAAATGACCGTTTCTTAGCAAACCTTCAGAAAGGTGGTACTTACTCAGTTGTACCACGTGTTGCCGGTGGTGAGATCACTGCAGATAAACTGATTGTATTAGGCGAGGTTGCTAAAAAATACGACTTATACTGTAAGATCACTGGAGGCCAGCGGATTGATTTATTCGGAGCTCCCGTTCATCAATTGCCTGATATCTGGGAAGAGCTGATCAACGCTGGCTTTGAAAGTGGTCATGCTTATGGAAAATCTCTACGTACAGTAAAAAGTTGTGTAGGTTCTACCTGGTGCAGATTCGGAGTGCAGGATTCTGTATCCTACGCTATCCGCATCGAGGAGCGTTACAAAGGCATCCGTTCCCCACACAAAGTAAAAATGGCTGTGTCTGGTTGTGTACGTGAATGCGCGGAGGCACAAGGCAAAGACTTTGGTATCATTGCAACAGATAAAGGATGGAACTTATATGTATGCGGTAATGGTGGCGCGAAACCACAGCATGCGTTATTATTTGCATCAGATCTTGATGATGAGACGTGTATCAAATACATCGACCGTATCATGATTTTCTACATCCGTACGGCTGAACCTTTGATGCGTACTGCTACATGGCTGAACAAATTAGAAGGTGGAATAGAATATTTAAAAGATGTTATCATAAACGATAGCCTGGGCATTTGCAGTCAGTTAGAGAAAGAATGTCAATTATTGGTTGACACGTATCACTGCGAATGGAAAGAAGTGGTAGAAAATCCGGAATTGAGAAAACGTTTCAACACGTTCATCAATTCTGATGAAGAAGATGAAACAATTGCATTTACGGAAATGCGTACGCAGAAAAAACCTGCTAACTGGAAATCTTAATTCACCCTTAACTACCCTATTCTTATGAAAACTTCTGAAACAACAATAGATACTACCTGGTACAAAGCTGGTTCAATCGCAGATGTACCCGCCAACGGAGGCGCTTGTGCAATGGTTAATGGCAAACAGATCGCTATCTTCAATTTTACCCGTCGCAACGAATGGTTTGCAACTGATAATCTTTGTCCGCATAAAAAACAAATGATTTTATCACGCGGTATGATTGGTGATATGAGCGGAGAACCTAAAGTAGCTTGCCCCTTCCATAAAAAAACATTCTCTCTTAAAGATGGTCATTGCATGTCTGGTGATGATTATACTATAAAGACCTATCCAATTAAAGTAGAAGACGGTTTAATTTTTATTGGCCTTAATGAATAATTGAATTCTTCGATATTACTTGGTTTAGTTGGGACAGCAGGTGAAAAGGGCACTTGCTGTCTTTTTTTTACGATTAAAGGATTGCAGGAAAGACAGGATTTCGGCACGATTAAAAGATTGCAAGATGTTCAGGATTTCTCCTAGTAAATTCAATTGACAAGTATATAAAAAGAATAAAGCATATTTTGGGGTTATTTCATTCGTTTGGAATTTGTTTTTGTGATTTGGGATTTGCATTCGTTCGGGAATACTCCGTACTTAGTACTTAATACTTAGTACTTATTCTTTATGCGTGACATCAGCGGAAAACAAATAACATTACGGACAGCAACGGGAATCGGTCTGGTAACCTGCACAGCCGAAACTGTAGAACATATAAAAAACGATACGCTTCCCAAAGGAAACATGTTTGATGTGGCACGTGCAGCAGCTTTCCTGGCAGCAAAGAATACCTACCAGTTAATTCCTCATTGTCATCCTGTGGGTATTGATGGTATGTCGGTAGATTTTGAAGTGCTGGATCCTGCTAAACATGAAAATGAATTGGGGATTCCATTAAATGGCTTACATGGCGTGGTTATTCGCTCGCAGATAAAATCAATCGGCAGAACCGGTATTGAGATTGAAGCGCTTACAGGCATCTCCATTGCAGCGTTAACGGTTTATGATTTATTGAAGAATATTGATAAGCAACTGAGCATCGGTCCGATTAAACTGCTTGAAAAAACCGGCGGCAAAAGCGGACAAAAATATTTCAACACCCCACCGAAGTGTGCAGTGCTTGTCTGCTCCGACTCTACTTTTGAAGGCAAACGTGAAGATACTTCCGGAAAGAAAATTCTGGAAATACTGAACACGCATGGCATCAGCGAAGTAACGTATGCTATCTTACCGGATGACCCGGCGCAGATCCAGCAGAAGATCAAATCATGGGTAGCCGAAGATTACGCATACATATTTACAACCGGAGGTACAGGATTAGGTCCGCGCGACAAAACGGTTGAAGCTGTCAAAGAAATTCTGGAACGTGATGCCGATGGAATTACAGAAGCGATGCGTGTATATGGACAAATGCGTACGCCTCTTGCTATGATGTCGAGAGCGGTGGCAGGTGCTATTAACGAAACATTGATTGTAACATTACCGGGCAGCAGCAACGGCGTGCGTGAGTGCCTGGAAGCAATTATGCCGGCAGTATTTCATGCACGCAAAATGATGAAAGGCGGAGGACATTGATATGATTTCATTTGACGAAGCACAGAAAATTGTTTTAAGTCATACGATAAAAACGATTCCGTCTACGATTCCCTTGCTGGAAAGCATTGGTAATTTTTATTCGGATACAATCGTTGCAGACCGCAATTATCCACCCTTTAACAGAGCTGCCGTTGATGGTATTGCTTTTTACTGGGATGGAACCTCTCCGATCCGGGAGTCATATCAACTGGCAGGAACTGTTTTTGCCGGTGAAATCTGGAATACAGAAATAAAAGATTTTCAGTGCTTACGCATCATGACAGGCGCGCCTGTGCCCAAACAATTAAATGTATTGATACGTGTTGAAGACATTATAGCAGCAAATAATCAAATCTCTTTTAAAGAAGACCTCACCTTTTCTCTCATGCAGAATATTGCACGTGAAGGTGAAGATTTAACAAAAGGCACAGAAGTTTTACAAAAAGGAACCCGTATTGCGACACAACATATCAGTACGCTCGCGTCACTGGGTTATGGCTTTGTACCTTCTTTTGAGTTTTTAACAGCAACAATACTACGCACCGGCAATGAAATTACAGAACCTGTAAACAAAGAAGTTGCAAGCTGGCAGATCCGGGATTCGAATTCATACACCATTCGAACCTTATTAAAAGATTATCCGGTCTCGTTCCATGTGCGTACAGCAAAAGATACACTTGAAGCCTTGATCGAACAGATTGAAGAAGGAAAGAAATCAGATTTGCTTATAGTTACAGGAGGTGTATCGGCGGGAGATGCCGACTACGTGCCGGAAGCATTGGTAAAATGCGGTTTCACTTGTCACTTTCACAAAGCCAAAATCCGTCCGGGTAAACCCATCTGGTTTGGTACACATCGCAATGGTTGCGTAGCCTTCGGTCTGCCGGGAAATCCTTTCTCTGTGCAGGTTGGCGTAAAAGTATTTATAGAACCGTTTATCCGGGCAAGTTTTGGCAACACAGAAAAAACATTCTGCACCAAAACAATTACGCATGAGCGCGCTAAGAAAATTTCTTTTGATGAATTTATTGTTGCCAATGAAAACGAAAATGGCATCGTTATCAAAAAGCACAACGGTTCAGGTGATATATCTGCGCTGTTATCAAGCACCGGAATGGTACAGCACAAAGCAGAAGTAGAAAATTTATCTGCTGGAGATGCGGTATATTTTTACCCATGGATAAAAATGGATTGAACCATTTAGTTCTTGAGCTTAACCAATCGTGCTTCTATATCAATTAATTTATTGCGATCACTGGCAATGAGTACCTGGCAGGTTTTTGCGTGCTCATAAGCAGCGATGGCCTGTTCATTTTTATTCCAGTACTCATACAACAAACCCAATTCATACCAATGGCGCATGAGGCCGGGGTTGATGGCAATGGCTTTATTAAAACTTTGTTCAGATTCTACATAGCCTCCATCGGGTATTTTACCAATAAAAGTCATCGCCAATTGTTTTTCAAACCAGCTGATATTACCAATCTCCCTGTATAAAGACCCCTGAATGGAATAAGCAATATCATCCTTCGGATTTAATTGTATCGCTTTCTCAACATCTGCTTTAATGCTTGAACAAAGTTTAACACGGGCCGTGCTTCCTTCATACATAGCTACATTGCCTAATGCTGCAGCTCTCCAGGTATAACCATTGCTATTCTGTGGTTCAATAGACAGGCATTGATTGGCAGCTTTTTCTGCAGCTCTGAAATAAATTTCTTTTTCGGCTTTGAGTGCAATGTCGCCGTAACAGATATTTGCTTTCGCAATTTTCCATTGCGCTTCGGCTTTGGTTGAATCTAGCTTATACCATGCAATAGCATCCCGATAACGCATTAATCCAAAGTACTTGTCACCATTGGCGATATTGTCATTGGTATGCTCTACACTTTCGGTAAAAGAACCGAAAAGAATACAGAACATAACGACAATCGAATATCGTAAAGCTTTATACATGCGCGAGCAATTTTAATCGGCGACCTATTTATTAATGTACACGTTTGTTGTTTCGTCTGAATAAGCTGGCTTCCTGGTTTTCGTAAAATCGTACTGTTTATCAACAATGTAATAATCAAAACCAGTTAATGTATCTGCATCTACATTCACCTGAGGAAAATTAAATTCGGCTTTGGTCATCTCATATCCATGAATTTCATTCTCAAATAAAAAATTTGTTTCAAATAAAACCGTTGTAAAAAAATAACTTTTGTTCCCTACGATCTTTTTATTGATCTCGTGATAGGTAATATTGAAGGTCTCATATTTTTTAATATTGAAATAAAAATTCAGGAATAGTAACGACTGAATAAGAATTAACGCCACCAGTAAATACCTGGTAGACACTTTTGCTATTGCATCTTTAAAAGGAATACAGATCAGCAATAGAAGTATGATTCCATAATAATTAAATGTTCTGGGAAAAGGAATCACAGAATGAAGGATAAGCAACACAAATGGTAAAACAAGAAACATTATAAACATCCTCAGCTCAAATTTCATTTTTGACTTCATAAGCATGTAAAATGAAATCGCCAGCAATAAGATTACAACCATAAAGTGAACACCTGTTATTTCTGTTAGCGTCTCGCTAAAGAATATAGGAAGTCTTTCGATCACTTCTTTTCTACTGATGGGCAATACAAACGTATTACTTGTTAAAGCACCCACACCATTCACAATAATAATAGGCGTGTATAAAATAACAACCAAAATAACTACACCCAGATTATATATGATCTGTTTTTTCAGTTGAAACTTATTATTGAATAAAATCAATGTATTAAGCAATACAAAGGCATACAGATAAGAAGGCATTGTGAAGAAGCCGAGTACACTGCTAACACCGAATAAGATCCAGTCTTTATTATTATTACCATTAAAAATAATGTTGTACGAAGCCTGTAAGCCAATAACAAAGAACAGTGCCACGAGACCATATCCACGCGACATGTAGCTATAATATACAGCCATGAATAACATCGAAGCGATGCCTGTAATCAGTAAGGCTACATTGGCAGAATATCTTTTCCGGAGAAAAGAATAACAAAGCAGCCAGGTAAAAAAAGAAACAAGGATGCTGGTGATTCGTAGGCAGAATAATATCGGAGCAAAAGGAATATAGCGTGTAATGTTTGTTATCAATGAATGCAGTACATGATTATTGGGTGCGGGATAATAACACAAAGAAGACAGTGGAGATTTGGATGTAAATTGCAGATAGGTCCAGGCCTCATCGTATGAAACGGGCATCGATAAAGCAAAAAACACCGCACTGATCAACGGGAGTATCAATATCCATTTAACTTCTGTATTCCGTAACTCAGTAAGTAATTCTTGTATATGTTCTTTGATATAAACGTAAGCGGAATAACCGACTTCTGTTATCCTGTTCAGGTTTATAAATACTACAACCAGTATTGCAGCTATAATCAACAATACAATCTGCAGAATTAAAAACTTGCGCTCAGATACAAGCGTCAGAATTTGTTCCTGGCGGGCACTTTCTCCTATACGGTCAATCAGATAGAGCATCGTTGGCTGATACCCATACAATATGGTGATACCCAAAGCTGCCAACAGAAATACAATCGCTATAACTAATAATATTCTTAATATATATGTCATCGATACCTGCATGATCAAAAATTGCTCTTACTATTTAATATTACTTTTTACTTTTCGCCTTACGCATTCTATAAACAACATAGATAACTATACCAATTAAAATCAATGCCCAGAAATGCATTATACCAAGTACGATGGCTTGTAATATATGCCAGCCGCTTTTAATTGCAGCAACAAATTTATACATAAAGCCGGGCTCGTAAGCATCCACGTTTTTCTCATTGGCAATCAATTCCTGCTTTACAGATTTACGCTGATATATAGCAATATTGATTGTACTGAATTCGATCTGATCTTTCAGACTTAGATTAGCTACTTTAGCATTATCTGCCTGTTCCTGCTTACTTACAGCGACATCTGTCGCATAGGTTGTCGCCGACAAGTCAATAGTTGCATTATTATCAACAACATCTGTCAACCTTTTTTCCGCACGTGCAGCACGTTTTTGCGTCAGGTTATTAGACAACAATTGAAGTGCAACATCTTCAGCTTTTATAATTCTGTAATCTAAAAAATCAATCGCCTTGGCAATTGTTTTAAGTGTTGTATCAAGTTTTGTATTTGGAACACGCACCACGAGATTATTCTCAACTACATAATATGTTGTTTCCAGTGAAGAATCTGCACTCACTTCAGTAGTATTTACACCATTTACCGAGCTCGATAAATTCGTATAAGATACAAAGCCTCCAAAACGTTTGGTAGCATCTTCAATGTAATAGGTAGATTGAATCACGTCTTTCACACGAAATTTCAGATCTGCGGTACGGATAAATTTTCGGGTTGAATCTTTCCCATTTTCAACAGCGGCTGAAGATGAAACAAATGCGTTTGAATTCTTTTTCGCCCCACCCGATTCTTCCGGGCTTGCTGCAACATCTTTTGTAGAATAACTGTAAGAACCGGAAGCTTCGACAGGTAGATAGCTTGCAGAGTCCGCAGTTGCAGACTCCATCTCTGCGCGCTTTTCAGCACAGGAAAATAAAAATAAAATCGAGCAACAAAAAACAGTGATTGATTTAAGATTCATATGTTAAAAGTTTATAATGAAAATTATTTATAATGATAGAAGATACCTTTATCCAAAAGTGTCCACAAACATGCCTTCATCTCCCCTGCTTTCAAGCAGTTATTCGTCCAGCTGTTGCAGGTATAGAACATGCTATAACTTCCTTTTGCTTCAAAGAACAAATCGTTATTCCCGTAAGCAGCATTTGGAATATGCTGATACTTTCCGGAACTATCAGTTTTAAAACTTGCATGAACATATTCAATGATTCGTCTATACTGTTCCGCAGAAATCAATACTTTTTTACAACGCTCACTCTCTTTCATGGATTTATAAAAAGTAACATGCATGGCAGATTCACCTAAATAAAAAAGTGCTTTGAAAGCTGTTGCTGTGGTGAGGTCACCCCAGGTTGGCGTATTCAGGTAAAATCCTTTATCTCCCCAGCCAATAGACACATAATTAAAATCAGTACTACCCGCTTTTGTTTTTGACGGGTCAATGACTGCACGCCAGTCTTTTTGGTTATTTACAACCGGCAACACGATATCTGTATGAACGCCATTTGAATACATATAAACTTCCACGCAATTCTCTTTACATACCACGGTATCAGTATTCACCGGTATATAAGCCAGCGCCAAAGCAACAACAACATATAGAATTATAACAACAACCAGTATGGATAGAATCTTCAGCAGCATCTTTAATTTTCCGGTTACTTTTTTCATACTAGATCTTCAGGAGTATTAGCATTTTTAAATATTTTCATCTGTTCAGGCTCAATCAATAGAAAGTCACTATTGCTGATTTCAATACAGTATTTCAGACTATGTTTTTTTAATTCCCCGGCAGCATACAACCAATAAAGTTTCTTCAGCGCTTCTTTCGTGTATATACCAGGCATTGGTTCTATCGTTTCATCTTCATACCGGAATACAATAATATCATGACCGATACTACTGATTTCATAAGACTGAATTAGCTTTTCCAAAACAGTTTTATCCAGCTGAATCATATCGCAGGGCAACAGCAATACATCTGTCTCGGGGTGTTGAATGTAGAATGACAACAAACCCGCCAAGGGACCTTTGACATCTATAGCATCAACAATAATCTTTTCAACGGATAAGAAGGAACGATATTGTTCCTGCTGTGAGGGATTAATAGAATAAAAAACGGATAGCTTTACCGACGCACAAAGATCTGCAGCCTTCACAATCCATGGCTTGCCATCGTACTCAAGCGTGCCTTTATCTTTTCCCATACGGGAACTCTGGCCTCCTGCCAAAATCAATGCCACTAATTTATCCGGATCTTCTTCAGGAACACCACAATACATACTTCACCTATGCTAAATACAAAATGAAGGTAGGTATTTTTTCAAATATATTTCAAGCAGAAAAAGGAGAAATTAAAGCTGACCAGTAAACAACTATACCAATAAAAATTTCAAACCGGCAGAACACAATACAATAAATAGAATTCCGATCAGGATCTTATTCTTGTATAAGGTTGACCCCAGATGTGAACCGGCATAACCGCCTATAACAACTGCCAGGATCCAATAATAAATATTGTGCACATGAAGCGAGTTTGTATAAATATGTCCGGCTAAACCTATGATGGAATTGCATAAAATAAATAATGCTGAAATACCGGATGCTTTTTTCAAAGAGGTCCAACCCATTAAGATGATCAAAGGCGAAAGAAAAATACCTCCGCCTACACCAATCAATCCGGAGAATAAACCAATAACAGCACCAATAGTTAAGGCTACATAGATATTCACGTCAGAAGTTTTATCCTGATCGATGCGTTTAATTCGCACAACCAATCCCACAGCCGAAACCAGCAAAAAGAATCCTGCAAATATTTTGAACCAATACGGATTCAGTGTTATGGCTCCCCCAACAAAGGCTGCAGGTATCGAAGTTGCGGCAAAAGAAAAAAAGACTTTTTTATCGAAATATCCCGCAGAAATAAATTTATAAGATGCAATAGAAGCTACTACAATATTCAATATCAAAGAAGTTGATTTGATCTCCATTAAAGGAAACGATAGCAAAGACATTACTGCCAGATAACCCGAAGCGCCTGCGTGACCGACAGAAGAGTAAACAAAGGCGACAAACAAAAATAAGGTAAAGGTTGCGACAAGAACTAAATCAATCATAAAGGGTGTGAATAATAAAATGCTAAAATATCAGGAAGTAGAACACGAACAATTGTGCCCCCAGTCGCTGGTTCCGTCTGCAAAGTATTCTCTTTTCCAGATTGGGGCTTCGTGCTTCACCCGATGGATAATATATTGATTGGCTTCGAATGCTTCCTTGCGATGGCGTGAAGCTGTAATAACAACCACTGCCGCACCGCTCACATCCACTCTACCCGACCGGTGAATACACAATGCCATTTTCAAATTCCATTTTGCACTTGCCTCCAGCAAAATTTCATGGATCATTTTTTCTGCCAGCGGCACATGTACTTCGTAATCCAGATAAAGCACTTCCTTTTGAGTATCGGTACGAACTTCACCGCTGAACAATACAATAGCACCTGCTTCCGGGTGATGATACTCCTTCAGCAAATCCGCCGGCGAAATCTCAACGGATGAAATATGTGTGTCATTAACCACCGCTTGAGGGCGGGATAACGAATATGTTTTCATAATTGGTTATTTCCTGATTTACAGAAAGCATTTCAGACTCCGTTGAATAACGGCATGACTTCAGTAGTTCTTCGGCTGCCGGAAATTTCTGTTTCAACAATTCCTGAACGCCGGCAATGTTTTTTATGGATGAAGTATCCAGCTCAAATTCAGCTGGCATATAATCTTTCAGTATGGCAAATACATGTATCTTCATTGCATTTACCCTCCGATGTATTTCATGCTGATTTCACTTCCCGTGAAATAATCCTGTTTCTGTGCCAGCGCTTTTTGTAAAGCTGCAGTTAAAGCTTCGTCTGTAACTTCTTTAATATCGATCCCTTCAGAGGCACTGATGCAGCCATATATATTACCAAAACTATCCAGACGCAAACGATTACAATCCGAACAGAATGGTTCAGATTCATTGGCAATTACACCAAACACCATACCTTTACTGGTTTGCCAGTATGTTGTGGTATTCGATGCAGCACGTTTCATTTTAGCAACACTGGTAACTGATGAAATGCGTTCAACAATTTCATCCATACTGAAGAAGTAATCGGATTCATTGTAATGCAGATACCCCATCTTCATCAGTTCCAGAAAACGGATGGGAATATTACGGGCAGAGGCATACTCCAATAACGGAACGATCTGATGATCGTTTACACCTTTCAAAACAACCGTATTGATTTTAACTTCAAGGCCTCTCTCTATCGAAGCATCAATGGCATCCAGAACAGAACGTATATTGGAAACTTTACTTATGGAGCGGAACACGCCCGGATCAAGTGCATCCAGTGATATATTGATAGACTTCAGTCCAGCCTCTACCAGTGAATCAAGCTGAGCTAATAGACGTAAGCCATTTGTTGTAAGTTTGATATCCGTAATCCCTAGTTCAACAATCCCCTTAATCAAGGCAGGCAGTTCATTAAACAGTAATGGTTCCCCGCCTGTCAGACGAATGGTTTTAAGACCCACTTGTTGATGAATCTTTTGAATCGCTTCCAGGTATTCGCTGGTCGTTAATACTTTTTCTTTGGGAGCTTGCTGAATAATACCCGGTGTAACACAGTAAATGCAAGACATGTTACATACGGAAGTGAGGCTTACGCGAAGCGTTTTGAATTGTCTTCCGAATGAATCTTCAATGGGATTATGCATGAGTTGCTGTTAAACCTGCAAACAAGTTAAAGCCTTTTTTCGAATTTGAACAAACCGAGCAGCAATAATTTTCCGGCAATTCTTCAAATGAAGTACCTGCAACAATGCCTTCATCCGGGTCTCCGTATTCAGGATCGTACAAGGTCAGACAAGTACTGCACTGATATACAAATTCAAAACTTTCTTTTTGCTTTTGTTTCTGAATTTTAGGAATAGCCACTTCTTTAACTTTAACCTTGTCAATAGAAGCCTTCTTTTTGGTATAATATTCCTGGGTCAGATAACTTATGAATTCAGGTAAACTTTTTTTCTGAATATAATCCATAAAAGAGATATCAACCGGATTATTGGGATTGAAATCTTCTTTATAGCGAATGTGGTATACCGGAAAATAATTTCTTCCAAACAAGGAGAATAAAGGTTCTTCGGTAATTTTTATGGAGTAGAAATTATCATTCGGTGCATTATTCACGCCCAGGATCAAACCTTCTGTACGCTTGTCTGTCACCCGAAAATAGTCATTTACATATGAACGTATTTCATTGCTGTTTAAGTTCCATTCATTCATGTTCCAATTCAGTTCATGTGCAGCATGCCCTGTATTGATATCATGCAAACCAAGCAAATTTTCCCATGCAGGAATTCTGGGCTCCGGAACGTTTTTCAATAAAAAACTATCCCATGGAGTGATGTATATTGTCCCAAGGTTTGAGTCCAGTGCTTCTACACACATAGCATCAATCAATGTGATGGAGAATTCATTTTTTGTATTAAAGATTCCCAGCCAGGTTGAGTTTCCTGTTGAATGAAATCCTTCTACGGGAAAGAAGTGATAATCAGGAATGGTTGGATAAGCATCCACCTTTTTAAAGTTCCAGGTATCCAACTGATACAGCTCATCCATCAGATCATTCAACACAACACGATCCTGTGCATGAATACAGGTTTGGATGAACATGCTAAAGCTGGCGATTTTATCTGACTGAATAAGAATCGGCATCCAGCCCTGCTCACGCTGCTGCGGCATGGAGAAATAAATATTCCAGTAATCCTCTATCGGTGAAGCAACAAAATTTAAAACACCTGTAAATAAAGGAATCGCATGCTGCTCCGAATCGACGATATTGATGGGAATGCGCGGCTGAAAATCGAAGCTCTGCAAAATATCTCTGTAATCACCTTCTGTAAGCCATACCTTTGATTTCAGAATATCCTTAACTAGTCCGGAAGAAACAATATTAAAATGATCGTGCTTACCTATAGAATATGATAGGGACAATAATTTTATACGAACTTCGAAATCTGCCAGAGAATCTTTATTGATCTCGAAACGAATTTCCTGGCGGCTTCCCAATTGCAATTTGGCAGCTCCGAATTGCTGGGCAAACATAGCAACCTTTCTTAACTCACCTGTTGAAATAATTCCTCCATTGGGATATACTTCAACTGAAATAAATTTTTTAGACATAAGACTCAACAGGTTTAGATGGTTCAGCGTCGGCATTTAATCTTTCCAGAATTGCCTTAACTTCTGGTTTACAACTCCCACATCCTGTGCCCGCGCCTGTCAGGTTGCAGATAGAGGCAACGTCTTTACAACCGCCCCGTACTGCAATTTCAATATTTCCGCTACCAACCGTATTGCATGAACACACCAGGGTGCCAAGCATCGGCTCTTTGGAAATACTTCCGGACATTAACAGACTCTCCCGTTTCTCTCCCAGTTCTACTCCGGATTTAATCCAGTCTCTGAATTCATTGAATTCAGATTTATCTCCCATGAGTATCGCACCAACCAAGCGATCCTGGTGAACGATGCATTTCTTATAATACTTACGTGTTTTATCCAGGAAAATAATCTCTTCATACTCTGGATTATTTAACGGTGTTTCAACCATACCAATTGAACACAACTCAACTCCATGCACCTTAAGAATATTCATACTTAAGGTACTTGCATAGTTTGATGTTGTACTTCCATTTAAATATTCTGCCAACACATTTGCCTGCTCTTCTGCAGCAGCTGTGATCCCAAACAACGAACCATTACGCTCTGCAATTTCGCCCATTGCATATACATGCGGATTAGATGTCTGCAGATGCTCATCCACGATAGCCCCTCTGTTTACTGCAATGCCGGCTTCTTTCAGAAACTCTACATTCGGTTGTGTACCGATTGCAAACAGGATTGCATTACAATCAATCTTACGACTACTTTTTAAACGTACGCTTTCAATCGAATATTCTCCGTTTATATAAAGAACTTCATCTTCAAAATACAGATCAATACCACGCTCACGCAATTCTTTGGCAAGCAGACTTGCGGCCGTTTTATCAAGTTGCCTGTCCATCAAGCGCGAGGAACGCTGGATTACAGAAACCTTCATCCCAATTTCTACCAGAGCGTCCGCCATCTCGAGGCCAAGTAAACCACCACCCACAACAACCACGGAGTCGCCGGTTGTTAAATGATGAATCATACCATCGGCATCTTCTCTTCTCCGCATGGTAAACACACCTTTGATAGAAGGGATATGTTTCATGGTCGTTGGCCTGCTACCGGTAGCTACAACCAAACGATCGTATTTATGTACTGCACCGCTTTCATCAATAACGGTCTTCTCTTCGGTATTTAATTTTGATATTTTTTTCGCAATCAGATTTACGCCCAGCTCCAGCCATTCTGCTTTGCGAAGCTTTTCCAGATTCTCCCAGTGTTTGTGTTTACTTACATATTCAGGCAGCAATACACGGTTGTAGAAATGATAATTTTCTGCACTGAATACAGTCAACGAATCTTCAGATCCTAATTCTCTATGGCGCTTAATAAACTGACAGGCTGCAGCACCTGCACCTACAATAATGATGTTCTCTTTAGGCTTAATATATTTTACAACCTGTACAGCAGTAAATTTAAAATCAGGTTCTTTTGATATCGGATCAATCAGGTTGTTGGTAACATTATTGGCACGGGTTAAGTCTGTGCTCAATAATTTCCCCCAGTGCATGGGCAGGAATACTACACCTCTTTTAATATCTTCTGTAAGAACGGCTGTTACACGTACCTCGCCTCTTCTGCTTTCGATTGTAACAACATCATCCTGTTTAATGCCGCGTAAAAAAGCATCATCCGGGTGTATTTCAAGAAAGGGTTTTGAAATGTGTTTGTTCAGTTTACGTACTTTACCCGTACGTGTCATCGTATGCCACTGATCACGGATACGGCCGGTTGTTAAGATCAACGGAAAATCATCATCAATAGCTTCTGAATTGTTTGCAGAATCTACAGAAATGATATTGGCTAATTTAGTCGGTGTATAGAATTTAAAATCCGTAAATAATCTTGGTGTACCCGGATGATCCGGAGTCGGTACCGGCCATTGCACGCTTCTGCGGGCTTTTAAATCTTCATACGTCAAACCGCTGATATCAATATTTGTATCTTTGGTAATGCGTGTATATTCTTCAAAAATCTCTGCATTGTTTGCATAGTTGAACGAATCCTTCCAACCCATTTTGTGCGCAAAGCGACAAAGAATATCAACATCCGGCAAAGCTTCTCCGGGCGGCTCCATTACTTTGGATAAGTAACTCATGCGACGGTCTGAATTGGTCATCACGCCTTCTTTTTCCATATAGGCAGCTGCCGGCAAAACCAGATCTGCATACGGTATGGATTCAGATTTATTGGAGATATCCTGTACTACAACGAAGCGGGCATTACGCAGCGCTGCTTCTGCATTACGCGCATCCGGTAAACTTACAAGCGGATTGGTACAGATGATCCATACAGCTTTCATTTTTCCTGAAAGCAACTGATCAAACATTTCAGTAGCGGTAAATCCAGGCTTTTCATTAATAGCAGGTACACCCCAAAAATCTGCTACTTCTTTTCTGTGCGCCGGATTTAACAAGTTTTTATGCGCAGGTAACATATTGGACAAGCCCCCAACTTCTCTTCCTCCCATGGCGTTTGGTTGTCCTGTCAATGACAGCGGACCAGCGCCGGGCTTGCCAATTTGTCCTGTGATCAGTGATAAGTTTAATAAGGAAACATTTTTATTGACACCAACTACACTTTGATTTAATCCCATCGCCCACATACTGATGAACGCTTTTGAAGCACCGATTATATCAGCGGCTTCAATGATTAATTCTATATCTACTGCACAAATATCTGCTGCTTCCTGCAGACTTAACACGAATACTTTCTCTTTGAATTCCTCGTATCCACTGGTATACTGATCAATGAAAACCTGATCAATCTTACCAGTTTCAATCAGACGGCGTGCAATGGCATGATACAATACAATGTCTGTACCAGGCAGCAATTGCAAATGTACATCAGCCAATGAACATGATTGCGTTCTACGCGGATCCGCCACAATGATCTTCACATGCGGATTTGCCGCTTTATGATTCTCCAGACGTCTGAATAAAATCGGATGACACCAGGCAGGATTGGCTCCTGTTATAAAGAAACAATCTGCCAATTCAATATCGTCATAACTCAGCGGTACAGAATCTTCACCCAAGGCAAGTTTGTATCCTACAACCGCCGAGCTCATGCACAACCTGGAATTAGTGTCTATATTGTTTGTTCCAATAAACCCTTTGGTGATCTTATTGGCGATATAATATTCTTCTGTCAAACACTGGCCGGAAACATAGTAACCTACGGAGTCCGGTCCGTATTTTTCAATCAGTGATTTGAAAACAGCTGCTGCACGATCCAATGCAGTATCCCACGACACACGCTTTAGCGGCATGTTGCGATTACCACGCATTTCAGGATATAGCAGGCGATCTGATGTATCCATCGCAGCATAATGCAGGTTCATGCCTTTTGAACACAACATACCGCGATTGGCCGGATGAGACTCATCCCCTTCGATCTGAAGGTTTCCGTTTATTGATTTATGAATTTTTACACCGCAGCCTACTCCACAATAAGAACAGGTAGATGTATATGTTTTAGTTGATTGTGACATGATTGTATTCGTTTAAAAGGGTGTAATCGAATAAAATTCATTATATCTATGCCAGGATTTCTGCCGGAGATAAATCAACTTCCTGAGGAGTTTCTGTTGTTGTTATATTTTCAGTGCTTGCAACAAAGCGAATGGTAAAGGCCAGTACTGCGATTCCCAGTACGCAATATCCAATAATTTTAAATGCATCATTATAGGTTAATGTTTCGCTTTTAAATAAGAAGCCCATCAGCACCGCACCAATATTTCCACCAGCTCCTACAATCCCCGCTACGCTGCCTACGGCATTCTTATTTACAAATGGTACTACCGCATAAGTAGCGCCGTTCGACATTTTTACAAATAGAGCAAAGCCAATCATAGACACAACAGAAAATACAAGAACCTCCATAGAAGAGAAAATCAGAATACCAATTCCTTCCAACAAAATACAGCAACCCAAAACTACTACACGGCCACTCAAACCTTTTGACAGACTAACTTTATCACTCAACATACCGCCAAGTGCACGTGCAAAAAGATTCATCATACCAAAAGATGCAGCAATCAAACCGGCAGCCTCAAGCGACAAGTTGAACTTATCTTTAAAATATAAAGCAGCAATATTATCAATCGTAATTTCAATTCCGAAACATGCACCATAGCAGAATGCAAGTACCCATACTCTATAGTCTTTTAATATTGTACCAAAAGAAACCTGAGATTGTTTTTTCTTTAATGTAAATGAAGGATCTTTCTTTTTCAGATCCGCCAGATTGCCTTCCGGTGTATCTGTTGTATATAGGAAATACAGTACACCCATGATCAATAAAGCAATACCCGGTACAACCATTGCCAGTCTCCAGGATTCACTTGCGGTATATCCTAAACCTACAAAGCCAGCAAAGATCAAAGGCATTACTAATTGCGTAACTCCTCCGCCAAGATTTCCCCAACCTGCGGTAACTGCATTTGCTGTACCAATCACATTCGGTGCAAACATGGCTGATGTGTGAAATTGTGTAACAACAAACGATGCCCCGATAACACCAATCGTTAATCTGAATAAAAGGAAAGAAGTATAGTCATTGCTTAAGCCGATCAGCATAACCGGGAAAGCGCCAAGAATCAATAAAGCTGAATACATGATGCGCGGCCCGATGCGGTCACATAAATACCCGATCAAAATGCGAGCAAATATGGTAATTGATACCGAAGCAATCATAATGTTACCGATCTCACCTTTTGTCAGGTGCAATTCGTCTCGAACGATTGCCATTAATGGTGCAATACCAAACCAGCCAAAGAAACATAAAAAGAAAGCCATCCATGTCATATGGAATGCTTTCATATTTGGTGTTTTAAAACTGAACAGGTTGATTTTTGTTGCCTTAGAAGTATTCATAGTTGTAGGAGTAAAAGGGTTAATACTTACTTACGTACAAACATAATAAAACTTAAGTATATTTACGTACTAATACGTACTTTTTTTTACGTATTGGATAACTTTTTCTCCAAACTATTTAGAAGACTTTCCACAAACGGAATCATCCATAATATAACACACTCATTTTCAGTATATAAAAATCAAATTC
>JAGKWN010000069.1 GCA_021151805.1 Cytophagaceae bacterium
ATTTATTGTTTCATAACTAAAGTCAAGATGAAAAAACAAGCTAAAATTTTTTTGGGGCTACTTATTATAATTAGTAATACTCTGTATGCCCAAGTTCCAACAATAACATCCTTTTCTCCGGTATCAGGCCAGCCTGAAGATGTTATTACTATTACAGGTACAAACTTTAGCCCATCAATCTCCGGTAACAGCGTTTTCTTTGGTTGCACTCGGGCAATTGTATCAAATGCCACTGCTACAAGTCTTACTGTGAAGGTTCCTTTAGGGTCAACTTATGCCCCTTTAAAAGTTGTAAATACTGCATCCCATTTAATGGGTATGTCAAGTCAGGGATTTATTGTTACATCTCATTGCAGCGGAGGGACATTAAGTTCAAGTTCTTTTGCTGCTTTTGAATCTGTTCCTGTTCAGTCCGACGATATAACTAAGTTTCTGGCTATTGATGATCTTGATGGTGATGGTATGATTGACCTGGTTGTTGGAGATGGCGGATCTTTAAATTTAAGTAATACTCCAATTACAATATTCAGAAATAAAAGCCAGCCTTCTTTGTTTTCTTTCGAAACAGGAGAAGTTTACAAGATTGATATAGGAACGTATTTACTGGCAGATCTTGATAACGATGGTAAAAAAGATATCATTTCTATTAAACAAAACAACATCAGTATCCTTAAAAATAAAAGTGTTCCTGGAGATATTTCATTCACACCCAAAGTGAGTGTTGCTGGTAGTATGCTTGCCAGTCCGGGAAATACTGCAGTGAGTGATATTGATGGTGATGGAAAACCTGATCTGGTGATTGCTTATAGTGCGTCTGATAAAGTTGTGATACTCAGAAACACAAGTACAGCAAGTGCGTTTTCTTTTGACGCCGCTCTTGTTTATACTGCCGGTTTTAATCCAACGGCTCCTTGCTTAGCCGATATCGATGGAGATGGGAAGCTGGATATGTCCGTTACGAATGCAAATGATAATAATGTTTCCGTATTTAGAAATACAAGTACTACAGGGGCGATTTCTTTTGCTTCAAAAGTTAATTTTACTACAGGTGTTAATCCACAGGCACTTTATGCAGCAGATTTAAATGCTGATGGAAAGCAGGATTTGATCGTTGCTAATAAGACATCCCAAACAATTTCATTTTTAGAAAATACTTCCGCTACAGGCACAATTTCATTTGCTTCAAAAAGTGATTTTACCACAACAAATGCTCCTACAAAAATTTCCGTGAATGACATGGATGGAGATGGTAAACCAGATTTGGTTATTGCGAATTCATCTTTAAATACTGCTGTTGATGTATTTCTAAATAATTCAACAGGAAATTCTTTTAGCCTTGAAACCCGTCAGACAGTAAATACAAAGAGTGCACCTTTATACGATATGGCAACTGGTGACCTGGATGGAGATAAAAAAATAGATATTATTGAATGTGAGAACGGTAGGTTAATTGATATTTACAGAAATCAAATTAATGTTCCGGTTGTTACTTCCTTTACTCCGACAAGTGCAGCTCCGGGTGCTACTGTTACAATAACAGGAATCAATTTTACTGGAGCTGCAAATGTTCGTGTTGGTGGAATTCCAGTTTCTTCTTTTACAGTAGTGTCTCCAACATCGATTGAAGCACAGATTGGACTTGGCAGGACAGGATTTATAGACATTATTACACCTTGCGGAATCACTACGAATAAATCATTGTTAACAGTATTGTCCAATGTTCCGAAAATTACAGCTTTTGTCCCGGACTATGGGGCTGCAGGCTCAACCGTTACGATTACCGGAATCAATTTTAATCCTGACGCATCTAAGAATATTGTATCGTTTGGTTCCATTGCAGCTAAAATAATAAGCGGTACAACAACGCAATTGGTTGTAGAGGTACCAGCAGGAAGTACGTATCTGCCAATCTCTGTTATGGAAACTGCTTCAGGTTTAATTGCTTTGTCTGATAAACAATTTACAACAACCCCAACCTGTATAAATCCTTTAGGGGCTACTTCTTTTATTGATAGCAGGCTTACACTTTCAAGCAGATCATATAATCCATTAAATCTTTACATTGATAATACAGATATTGATGGTGATGGTAAATCTGATCTGGTGATGGCTGCAAATTATAGCGGTACAGTGATCTATAGAAATGTTAGTAACGTAGGTGAGTTCTTGTTTGATTCAAGTACGACATGTGCTGCTACTCCAACGAATGCAAATCCATGGAAGATTAAATCAGGAGACCTGGACGGTGATGGTAAACCTGATCTGGTGGCAGTGAATAAAGGAACCAATACACTCACGGTTTATAAAAATACGAGTACTCCAGGTCATATTTCATTTGATCCGGGAGTCAATTTTGCCACAGGCACGACTCCGATCAATCTGGCTTTAGGAGACTTGAATAAGGATGGCAAACTGGATATTGTTGTAACCAATATCAGCTCTATTTCGGTGTTGAGCAACATCAGCGATGTTCGTATAAATTTTGCCGCAAAAATAGATTATACTGGTTTGAGCATACCTGATTATCCCGTGATTGGTGATATAGACGGAGATCAAATGCCTGAGGTTGTAGTTGTAAATACTAGTTTCACACCTTCAACTTTTGTAATATTTCCGAATACATCTACTGCAGGAGGTACTATTGCATTAGGGACAAAGAAATCTTTTACTGCTTTGGATATGATTAAAGACTTTAGTGTAGGAGATCTGGATCGGGATGGTAAACTAGATCTGATTGCAGCGTTACCCAAGTACATATCTGTTTACAGGAATCTTTCTACTGCAGGAACAATATCACTTGATAATAGCCAGAATTTTCCTGTCGATCCTTCAGAACTAATAAGAACAATATCGCTAATTGATTTTGATGCCGATGGGAAGCCTGAAATAACTGCATCATCTAATATAAGTACGTTTGTATTAAAAAATACCAGCAATACAGGCAGTATTTCTTTTGCTGATGTAATGAAATATGCTATCTCCCACGATGATTGTATTACAATTAATGATTTTGATGGCGACGGAGGGTTTGATATAATTTCTCCATATTCTTCGTATACGAATACTTCAATCCGAATAACACGAAGCGCATCAAACAGTCCCGTTATTTCTTATTTTACACCTACAAATGCTACGCCAGGAACAACTGTTACATTGGCAGGGGTAAATTTTACATCTGTCACAGCGGTTCAATTTGCAGGCGTTTCTGTATCCTCTTTTACAATCGTTTCTTCAACGCAGATTACAGCAGTAGTTGGTGCTGTTTCTAACGGTATTACAGGAGATCTAACGGTTGTTTCTGCCTGTGGTAAGGTTGTTCGTTCAGGATATTCCTCTTATCAAATTCCTGCTATTGTTTCCATTACGCCCGAATCAGGTAATATAGGAGAAACAATCGTTATTAAAGGCAATAATTTTAACAGTGAATTTTCTAAGAACATTGTTTTCTTTGGTGCTACGAGAGCTACAGTGTTGAGCGGCGATAACAATACTCTTACGTTAAAAGTGCCTTCGAGCGGTACTTTTCAGTCAATTACTGTTTTAGACAGTATTACAGGCTTAACGGCGAGTAGCAAGCAGCCTTTTGTTATAACCAATTCATGTATAAGCATTATTAATTCAGGTTCGTTTGGTCCTAAAACGGATAATACAACTGTTTCCAATCCGGTGCAAGTGTCTGTAGCCGACTTTAACAATGATGGGAAATCAGAACTTTTGATTGCCAATCAGGGCCCGTCAAAGGCAGCTAGTATTTTATCTTTGTTTAAAAACAAAACTGTTAATAATACGCTTTCGTTTGATCCTAAGATTGATTTATTCGGAGGAAGAAACAATGTAATTTGCGATATAAATTCTGATGGTAAACTTGATATCGTCTCAACAAATAGTTCAGACGATTTAATTTCGATTTTTGTAAACACAAGTTCCGGGGATGTTATTTCCTTTGCTCCGAAAATAGATTTAGCAGCAAGTGTTGCTCCTGATTTGATTGCAGCGGATGATCTTGATGGAGATGGTAAAACGGATATTATAGTGACAAACAGTGCACAGATTATTTCTATCTATAAAAATACAAGTGCTGCCGGGGTAGTTTTATTTGCACCAAGAATAGATGTAAATTATGGACGCGTTTTGGCTATGATCACACTAAGCGATCTTGATGGTGATGGTAAACCTGAACTGATAGGTTTGAGCAACGCATCAGCTCAAAAAGGAATTTTTGTTTATAAAAATATCAGCAGCATTGGAATGATCTCTTTCAATACTACAGCTACAAGTATTTCAGGAGGAGTAAACCTGGGCGGTGTATGTTTTGCTGACCTGGATAAAGATGGAAAAAAGGATGTTGCGTTTACAACTACGGACGATAATAAATTATATATAAGAAAAAATGCAAGTGCCTATGGAGTCTTATCTTTTGCAACAAGCATCAGTTTTTCTACAGCAGTTTATCCAGGTAATGTTTCTGCGAATGATATGGATGGAGATGGATGGGTAGATCTTGTCGTAGCTAATTTTGGGACAGCTTCTGTTTCTGTATTTAAAAGTGTTGGCGGTGCAAACTTGTCTTTTTCTAAAACGGATTTTACTTCAGGAGCTAATCCAGGTTCACCTTTTGTAAGTGATTTAACCGGAGATGGAAGACCGGAGATCATTACAGTGTCTCAGTTAACCAACATTGTTTCAATGTTTAAAAATAATGTAGGAATTATTGCAGCACCTACCACTGCTGCTATTCAGTATTGCAAAGATGGTGAGGCAAAACCATTAACTGCAAGCGGGATGTCATTACTATGGTATACTGACGTATCCGGAGGAATTGGTTCTGCTGTTGCTCCTGTACCCGCAACAACTGTTTCAGGTACTGTTTCTTATTATGTTTCTCAAACGGTTTCAGGATGTGAAAGTCCAAGAGCTGAGCTTCTTGTAAAAACCAATGAAGAGGTTTTAGCACCTGTAGTAGAAAGTCCTGTAAATTATTGTAAGAATGCAGTGGCGGGTCCGTTAACTGCAACAGGAAATGCACTGCTTTGGTATTCTTATGAAACAGATAATACGGGCTCTTCCGATGCTCCAATTCCAGCAACGAATACTGCAGGAACTTGGTCTTACTTCGTGTCTCAACGTGTTTCAGGATGTGAGGGGCCAAGAGCTCAAATTGATGTTGTAACCTTAACAACTGCAATTCCTCCAAAGCCAACTGTTAATACACCTGTGAATTATAATCAAAATGATCATGCAACGGCTTTATCAGCTGTTGGTACAAACTTATTGTGGTATTCCTATTTATCAGGAGGAAATGGCGTCGTTCAAGCTCCTATTCCTGCTACAATTACTCCGGAAACTTCAACATATTATGTTACTCAAACCATCGATGGATGTGAAAGTTTAAGAACCGCTATCGAAGTAGTAGTTCATGGAGTATCAACAGATGTTCATTCTGGTATTTATGAAAGTATACGGATATATCCTAATCCTGCCAATAGTGATAATATTACAATTGAAATTACAACTGATCTGATAAATA
This sequence comes from Cytophagaceae bacterium, assembly GCA_021151805.1. GTDB lineage: Bacteria > Bacteroidota > Bacteroidia > Cytophagales > Cytophagaceae > Cytophaga. Next base: position 5,528 of record JAGKWN010000069.1, read on the forward strand.
CTGAATATTCGTTGATGGATCAGACAGGAAAGCTGTTATTGGCAGGACAATTAACAGAGCAACACAATAGTATAAATATTGCCCAATTGACAGCAGGTTTATATACGATCCGCATCGGAAGTAACGGAAAGGGCCACTTCAAACTGATTAAATTAAAATAATAGAAGGGAAGTTACAGATCAAAAAATAACTTTTAGTTGACTAAAAATAAGAAGGGATGGCTGGTGTCTGTTTATTTCCAGTCTAAGACTGGCTCAAGGAGGAGTAAAAGCATATACAGGTTAAATACCGATGCCATCGCTTAAAGCGATGGCATCGGTTCTAATAACAAGTATAAAACAACAAAGCCTGCGGCTCTCACCGCAGGCTTTGTTGTTTTGATAAATTCATGCCAGCATCAGCAGACATCCGCTTGTGCCTTGCACGATCTCATCTTTACTGTTTCACTACGCGCAGCACATCTGTTTTTGTACCGCTGTTTACTTTCACAATATAAATCCCTTTCGCATACGTAGCGCCGAAGCTCAGCTGCTCTGTGCTGCTGAAGAAGTCAAGCAGCCTGCCGTCAACGGTCAGGATCTGCACATCTGAAACCTGAGACAACGTAAGTGAGAATACATCATTGCTTGGGTTAGGAGCGAGGATGATGCTGCCGGTAATTAGCGCATCCGTTGTTGCTGTTGTTGTACATTCAGACGCATCCCTGGTTGTTACAACTGTTGGTGAGGAAGTAGACTTGCAGCCCGATGCACTCGTTACTTCAACCGTGTAGCTGCCTGCTGCCGAAGCAGCGTAGGTTTGCGACGTACCAACCTGTGAGCTTCCGCTGAACCATTTGTAGGAAGAACCGCTGCTGGCTGTAAGGTCTACGCTCTCACCCGTGCATAGTGCGGTAGATTCTGTCGTGCTGATCGTTGCTACCGCACAGCTGTTTGTAAGTGTTACCACAAAGGTTGTGATGGATTTTTCCGGCAGGGTGATTGCCTGGCTTGCATCCACCGTTACAGTCTGGTAAAAATCACCGTCCACAGACTGATAAGCTGTAACACCCGATACCGTTGCGCTGCCGAAGCCCAGGTTGATATCCTGCGGGTCGCTGCTGTTGTTTACCGATACAATCGTGATCTGCGTGCCAGCCGGATTGATAAATGCCGATGATTTTGTCAACGCGTTGTTACCTGTTAATGCAATACGCGTATAGCCTTTGTCGATGTATTTGGCAAAATGTTTTATCGTATAATAATGATCACCGATGGTATAGTTGCCCGAAGCATCCACGTTGATCATCGCGTCTGCTTTTGTTTCATCCCACATCATTTCCCAGTAGATATAAGCAGAGGCGTTGGCCTGTAATAAACTTTCCTGGATAATGTCAGCCGTTTGCAGCCAATCAAAATTAGCGCTTGAAAACTCCGTCATGAAATTCGGCTTGTTGTTGAATTCCGTTTTGATCATGTTCAGCGGGGTAGCGTCAATGCTGCCCGGACTGCCATAATAATTATACAGGTGGTATGCATAAGCCTCCAATGCAGATTTGTTTTTAATCGGTGTGGCGAATTCGCGGAAGGTATTCAGTGACGCATCCCACAGCGCGCTGCCGATATTCTCTGTTTCCGGCCCGATCATCTTCGGTACCGTTGTGCGGTTTTTAATTTGATCATATACCGCGTCAAAGGCCTGGTCATAACCCGCAACCGTAGCTGTTTCTACCGGACGGAAGGCACAGCTTGCCCAGTCTGGTGTTTCGAAGCCCGGTTCATTCTGAATGCTGATGTATTCAGGTGTGAAGGTAATGTTATCCAGAAGGTCTGTCCAGTATTGTCCGAACTCAGCATACATGAACTGTCCGTTGGAACTCTTCAGTGTACCTTCGTTCAGGTTGTCATTGCTTTTCAGCGCAGACGGCGGTCCCCAGGAACTCAGCAGGACATCAATGTTTTCATTCTCCTGTTTCGCCAGCGTGTACAATTGATTGGTCGCATCGAAGTGCGGCTTGAACCAGTCTGTCTCCATTTCAGCCGGACTTTTAACCGCCGGATAGCCGTCAGGGTAGTACCAGTTTTTCAGACGGATGATATCCGTGCCAAGGTCAGAGAAAAGCAGGTCTGCAATTTCAGTTTTTTTAGGACTGCTGATGATGCGGTCGCAGTACCAGGTGAGCGCACCGCCAAAGCCCGTCATCTGCTGGTAAGACGTACTCTTATCGATCGTCAGCGTAAGCGGCCCCGTTGCCGACGGATCCACCACCTGTACATTGTCGATGTAATAAACACCACCGGCAGTGAGGTAATTGAACTTCAGCTGTTCAGCAGCCTCGGTGGGCGTGAAGGTCCATTCGTATTTCACCCAGTCGGTTGTGAGTGCATACGTCTTCTCTGCATAATAATTGGAATTGGTGCTTTGCATGACAGACTTCAGTGAGGCTGGCGTACCGGCAGCCTTCGCATAAAAGCTCAGCGTGTAAGGCGTTCCGGGTGTAGCGGTCCAGCCGCTGTGAATACTCTGGATGCTCCAGAAATTCGTACCCAGCGTTGTTACATCTGTCCGCAGCGATGTGGTACCGTCCACGGCGTCCGTGGAAAGAAAGGTGTAGGTTGCGCTGCCGCCGTCACCAGCAAGGTTGAGCCAGTTCGTCGTCTGTTCAAAAGAACCATTGGTAATCAGGTTTTGCGCATAGCTTGCATGCATGGCGAGGTACACCATGCCCAGCGTAAAAATTTTCTTTAACATGTGGTTTGAGTTTAGTTCAGTAATTAAATATAAAAAATAGGGGTGATACTTTATGCAAAGTGTTGAATATTAAATAGATGTTGCAACGCTGGTCTGGAACTACAAATCTTAAAACACTGCTCTTCGGAATTTGTAATTCAATGTCGTTTAGTTAATGAGGTTATCTCAAATCCCAACGGCCTCATTTCAAATTGCGTTAAGAAATTTTGGTTCATGGAGCTTTTTGGAACGCTACAACTAGTCCTTTTCCCGGGACGATTTTGTAGCGTTCGCGGAATGAACCAAAATTTTAGCTTATTTGAAATAAGCCTTGATCTTTTGGTTCTTTTGCATCATAGCCTGTCCCGCATCAGCGGGAGCAAAAGAACAGAAGAATCAAAAAGAAAGATACAGGAGAATAAGAAAGGAAAACTGTTTTTATAAACTGATTAAATCTTAATTAAATCACCGCTCTTCGGAATTTTTGTATTCGCCGCGGCGAACAGATTGCGTTAAGAATGTTGGTTCATGGAGCTTTTGAATGCAGCAAGTCCTTTCTAAGGGTGGCTGACTAAACACCTCTGCTGACGGGGGATATGAAAGGGCGTGATGATAGTATTCACTTTGTTATGTTTCGCGGTACACACTTACAGTATCTGTTAAAAAATATCAATGCCGCACCAGCCTCAGGGCCGGTGCGGAAAAGCCATCAGGATTAAGCCATACCCATTTTACGGATGTGTTTCAGGTGCGACCAGAAAGCAGCTGCCAGGGAAGAAAATTCAATATACATGATGTTGTGCTCTTTGCATGTTTCTTTCACCAGCATATTGATGGCAGGGTAGTGTACATGGCTGATCCGGGGAAAGAGGTGATGCTCCACCTGGAAATTAAGTCCACCCAGAAACCAGGAAAGAACCTTGTTGCCGGTGCCGAAATTTGCTGTTGTCTGGATCTGGTGAATCGCCCATTCCTGTTCAATCTTATGCGTATTTTCATCCGGCTGCGGAAAGATCGTTGGTTCCACAATATGCGCCATCTGAAATACAATGCCAATAGTTAATCCGCAGACAAAAGTCATTACCCCATAACCGGTCAGCGTTTCCGCAAGTCCGGTAAAATAAACCGGCACCCCGATAAATACTGCCAGGTACAGGATCTTGGTGCTCCAGAAGATCAGGTGTTCCTGCATGCTCCAGTGTTGATTTTTTCCTCCGCTGGCTATTTTACGTGTGAAATACTTTTCATAATCGCTTATAAAAATCCATACAAAGTACGTGAGCCCGTAAAGTCCGATCCAGTAAATATGCTGAAAGCGGTGAATCCAGTATCTTTTTTGTGTGGTGTGAAACCGCATGAAGGGTTCAATTTTAATATCATCGTCCATGCCCTGGATATTCGTATAGGTATGGTGATTGATGTTGTGTTTTGTTTTCCAGTAAAGCGCATTTCCGCCCAATGCGTTGAGTGAGTAGGCAGACAATTTATTCAGCCAGGGAATCCTGGAGAAACTCTGATGGCTTCCTTCATGCATGATGTTAAAACCAATGCAGGCTAGATTAATACCGAGCAGCGCGCAAAGCGTCAAAGCCAGCAACGCTCCGGGCTGGAAGAAAACAAGCGTCACATAGAGGCCTATTGCTGAACAGATGTGCAGCACACTTTTCACGTACAGGGAAGCCGTGCCGGTCGGAGATTTTTCCTGGGTAAGAAAATAATTGTCGACCTTGGCTTTCAGCTGTTGAAAGAAAAGGTTGTTTTTGTTGTTGAAGGAAATTTTTTGCAATAAAGTAAGGACGTTGGGGCGCCCGGGTTAGTGTATAAAGAGGACAAGTAATGCGTGAATATAGTTCAATGTAACCATTTAAATCAGTACTTGGTGCAGATGCGCGGTTTAAATGCCTTAAAGCCTGTATATCCGGTATACCTGCTATTCGGAATTTGCAATTCCGGATCCAGATTAAAGGGATTTTTAATCCCATGAAGTAATGTCTTACCTGTATATCCGGTATATTAAAAAGGTCGCCCCGTATGGTCTCAGCGCATTATCCCGGAAGAATGCCCTGTCAGAAGCAATACAGCATTTCCCGTATGAAAAAAAGTCATTTTGCTGTCAGTTCCGGAATGACATTTTGTAAATCAGGTTATAAAAAAAGCCTGCATTTTTTAGTCGGCATAAAGTTTGAAAAAGCTGAACTCAGCCAGGCATCCGCAGTTGGGATAATATGAAAAGCTTCGGTGCGGGCCATTGATTTCAGCATCTGATACACCGTAATTTTTATAACCGTGGCATCCATATTGGCATATATAACAACAGGAGATGATATTCTCAGAAGTATTGTCGGCATGCTTTTGAGTATCCTTTTTATCAGCTGGGTTTTAAGGCATTTCCGCCAACCGTATTTTATCGCATATATTATTGCAGGTGTGTTGCTTGGGCCGAGCGGCATAATGCTTTTCAGTGATGTGGAAACGATTGCGCAGGTAGGTTCCCTGGGACTGATCATGCAATTGTTTTTTGCAGGTATTGAGATCGAAGTTCCGGCGCTTATTAAAAACAGCAGAATACTTACGGCAGGCACAGCTGTTCAGCTTATCCTCAGCCTGTTCTTCGTCTGGCTGGTGGGTATGTACTTTACATGGGATTCCGGCAGGATTATTCTGTTTGGTTTCATCATCAGTATGAGCAGTTCTGCCATCCTGATCGAATACCTCAATACAAATAAAGAAATCAACACACGCCTCGGAACCCTCACAACAGGCATTCTGATTATTCAGGATTTTCTGATCGCACCAATGATCATGGTACTCAACTTCATTACGCAAAAAGAAGCGGACGTAAAAGCGCTCATCATCGGGTGCGGAGTCATGCTGCTCTTTATCGTTGTGATGCGTAAGATTGCACTCAGGAAAAAGATTCACCTGCCATGGATCAATAACCTGTCAGCAGATCATGAACTACAGTTGTTTATAGGCCTGTTAACCTGTTTCGGCTTTGCGTGGATCACAAGCCTGCTGAACCTTTCGGCTGCGCTGGGCGCTATGTTTGCAGGCATGATCCTTTCGCAGACAGGCTCTACCCATTGGCTCGAAAAAAACCTGCTGCCGTTCAGGATCTTTTTCCTGTCCCTGTTCTTTTTTTCCATAGGCCTGCAGATTGATCTGAAGTTCATCGCCAGCCATGCATTCATTATCCTGCTGCTTGTACTGGCCATCTTATTTATCAACAGCATAATCAATACACTCGTGTTCCGCTTGCTGAAAGAGACCTGGAAAAATAGCGTATATGCCGGTGCCCTGTTGTCGCAGATCGGGGAGTTTAGTCTGGTCTTGTGCACGGTAGCAAAAACGCTGAATATCGTAGATGATTTCTCCTTCCAGTTAACCCTGTCGGTGATTTCTGTGAGCATGCTGCTCACATCCGGCTGGATCGGTTTCATCCGTAAGTTCCTGTTCCGCGAACAGCCGTAGGCACCTGCTTCCTTCTAAACCTTTTTGCTGGCGCAAGCAGTCGCTTGTGCCCCGGCTTACAACCGGATCGCTCTTATCAAAGCAATGATTGTAGTTCCGAATCTTCTATTTGGAATTTGTATTCGCCGCGGCGAACGAATCCAGATAAATGGGATTTGTAACCTGCTGTTCGGAATTTGCAATTCTTAATCCAGATAAACAGGTTCGCCGCGGCGAATGTGATCCTAACCCTCTAAAACAAAACAAAAAGCCCGCGGCTCTCACCGCGGGCTTTGCTGTTATTAGTAAAAGAAGTTTAACCTAGAAGATCCCCAGCGGCGTTACAAAGCCCACGCAGAAGCGGCCGGTGGTGTAATCTTTTGCGCCGAAGCGTTCTTCAGCATAATTGGAGTAGTCGTAAATGCGGCCAACATAGTTGGCGAAGAAACGCAGGTTCAGGTCCTCAAACGGATAGTACTCAACGGTTGGAACAAAGCCCCAGGCCGTACGGATGTTGTTCGTGTTTTTGCCCGGATCGATATCGCTCTTCCAGCGTGCCAGATCCAGCATACCAAAGAAGGATAAGTTCCATTTTTTGTTGATGCGGTAGTGCAGGTGTACCCAGTGGCCCACATACTCCGTGTTCTTCAGGGCATAGGCATACATGCTGTCCGGCACCGTTGCACTCACTACGCCTGTTCTGTCAAGCTGTTCGTTGCTTAGTTTGTAATCGTAAGCAATCACAAATTTCCCTAACGTAAGTTCGTTACCCAAGGCAAAGTAATTCATGTACAGATCCTGCGCTTCGGTAAACAGTGAGTATGACCAGATCGTTTTCAGCTTACCGCCAAACAGACTTCCGCGCCAGTTGGAAACAAGGGCCAGCGGAGCCTTTGATTCTACTGCGTTCGGCTGTACGCCATACAGTTCTTCAAAGTATTTGGTACGTGAGTCCAGCGCCTGAAATGTAAAGGAATGCTTGCTGTTCACGCTATAGCTTGCGCCAGCTCCTGTAAGGAAGTTGTCTGCATATTCAATGATATCTGAGTATTCATAGATATCGATGGGGTTGTAGTCAAACTCAAACCCGCCCCAGTCGGCACACATTTTCCCGGCAGAGAAGTTAAACTTTTTGCTTGCATCCACACGGATGTAAGCCAGGTCGGTAGAGCGGCTCAGGTTATCGACCGATTCGGAGGTCTGCGCCCGTGTATAGCGATCCCTGAAACGGAAATATACTTTTTCGTGTACCATGCCGCGGATCTCCAGCCTGAACTGATCGTTCCGGAAACGGCTTCCAATGTACTCGCCATCCTGGAACTCGTTCCGGAAAGCAAAGTTCATGTTTGCGATCATGCTCATGTTTTTGAGCAGCGTTTGCTTCGTTTCAGGGATCAACGTTTTGTAGTAGGTTGTATCACCTGTCTGGCGCTCCTGTTTCTGTGCATAGACAGACCCAAGGAGTGCCAGAAAAAATATTCCGGTAAGTGCAAAATGCTTTTTCATAACAGGGGAAACGTTGGCACTTAGTACTTAATGAATACCTTCTGTAAATCTTCTCTGCTTCTTTCTTTCAATAAAGCAAGCATCAATAATACCCGTGCTTTCTGCGGATTCAGATCATCCGAAGAAATGGTTCCGTATTCTTTGTCGTTTACTTCACCTTCAATTAATACAGCGCCTACCGGCACACGGGTAGCACGTACTACTTTCACGCCTTTCTTTGTCGCATTCTTCACGGCCGCAAGCATGGCTGTATTCATGTTACCATCACCCACACCGGCAATAACGATCCCTTTAGAACCGGCGCTTACCAGGAAGTCGATGATATCAGCAGAACCATCTGCACAGGCATAAACAATGTCTACACGTGGCAAGGCAGTAACACCGTCTACAGAGAATTCACTTTGAGTTGTGTGTACACCGTTTGGTTTGTGAAAGAGTGAAGTTTGTCCGAAGATCACAGTACCTAATAAACCTTCCTGCGGAGACTGGAAGGTATGTACCGGTGTAGAGATCATTTTCTTCACATCGTGTGCAGAATGAATTTCATCATTCATTACCACCATTACACCATACCCTTTGGATGCAGGGTTTGCAGCAACTGCTACCGCATTGTACAGGTTTAACGGACCGTCGGCACTTAATGCGGTTGACGGGCGCATAGAACCCGTTAATACAACCGGCTTGTCGCTTTTAACAACCAGGTTCAAAAAGTATGCAGTCTCTTCCTGTGTATCTGTACCGTGTGTGATTACGATACCGTCTACATCCGGCGTAGCCAGTAACTGGTTGATGCGTTTTGCAAGGTCGAGCCAGATCTTCACAGACATATCCTGGGAACCTACGTTTGAAAGCTGTTCGCCTTTCAGGTTTGCCAGCTTGCGGATATTTGGCACGGAGTTGATCATGGTATCGATCTTTACCTGTCCGGATGTATAGGCCGAACCGGTAGAGCTGGCACCAGCACCAGCAATGGTACCGCCTGTAGCTAAAATGATCACGTTGGGTAGTTTTGTCTGTGCCGATGCAATTGTATGCGCAAATACAAAGACTATGGCAAGCAAAGTTGTTTTGATTGTGTTCATCTGTTTCATAAAAGACTTGTTAAAAGTGTACGATAAAAGTTAATTGTTAAAAGGTTAGCGATTCTTATCCGTTCATAAATAACCTGTAAGGATTTTGTATGGATATGTGCGGAGACCGATGGAATCTCGTACAGACCGTTTTCTAAATCCTTACAGGTTTAAGTAAAATTATTTCTGTCCGGTTACCGTTGCAGGATCAAGTAATTGTTTGATCTGATCTTCGGTTAATAATTTCTTTTCGCGGATCAGTTCTAAAATTCCTTTGTTGGTTTCCAATGCTTCTTTAGCAAGCTCGGTTGTTTTTTCATAGCCCAGTATCGGGTTCAATGCCGTAACAATACCTACGCTGCGTTCGATGTAGTGCTGGCAGATATCTTTATTTACGGTAATACCTTGAATACATTGCTTGGTGAATGCGGGTACTGTCTTTGTAAACAATGCCTGTGTCTCCATGATGGATACTGCCACCACAGGTTCGAAAGCATTTAACTGCAGCAAACCATCCTGTGAAGCCATTGCAACTGTTAAATCATTGCCGATTGCTTTGAAGCAGATCTGGTTCATCAGTTCAGGCATGACCGGATTGATTTTTCCCGGCATGATGGAAGAGCCTGGCTGTAATGCCGGCAGGTTGATTTCGAAGATCCCTGTTCTTGGACCGGAGGCAAGGAAGATCAGGTCAGAGCTTAACTTTGACAACGTAATGGCAAGGTTTTTCAAGCCTGCAGAATACAATACAAATGCCTGCATGCTGGAAGTTGCTGCAATCAGATTTTCACTTTTATGGATTGGCTTACCGGTGATCTTTGCCAGCTGTGCCGCACACTTTACATCATAACCGGGCGTTGCTGTAATACCAGTGCCAATGGCAGTAGCACCCATGTTGACTTCATACAGATACGTTTCCAATTGCTTTAATGCTGCAATGGCTGCGTCCAGCTGACCACCGAAGGCATGAAACTCCTGGCCAACCGTCATTGGTACGGCATCCTGGCCTTCGGTTCTTCCCATCTTTACAATGGATTTGAATTCTTCACCTTTAGCATGTAATGCAGCAGATAAAAGACTAAGTTCCTGAACCAGTTTGTCGTTGTGCAGGATCAAAGCAATGTGGATCGCAGTAGGGTAGCTGTCGTTGGTAGACTGCCCCATGTTCAGGTCATCATGCGGTTCGATGAACTGGTATTCACCTTTTTTATGTCCGCTTAATTCCAGCGCGATATTGGCAAGTACCTCATTCGCATTCATGTTGGCAGAAGTACCGGCACCACCCTGGTAAAGATCTACACAAAAGTCTTCGTGGTATTTTCCATCCATTACAGCCAGGCAGGCTTTCTCGATTGCTGCAAGCTTTTCATTGCTTAAACGGCCTACTTCGTTGTTGGCGCGCGCGGCAGCAAGTTTTACAATGGCGAAAGCCTTTACATAATCCGGATAGAAATTTGTTTTCACGCCGCTGATCTGGAAGTTCTCCAGTGCGCGTGCTGTCTGTACGCCATAGTAGGCATCATACGGAATCTGTTTAGTACCCAGCAAATCCTTTTCCTCACGTGTAGTTGGGGTGGCAGGAGCAGGTGTTTTTTTCTTAGTCTGGGCTGTAGCCGGAAAGTAGAAGGCTGATGCTGTAAGAAATAAGGCAAGTGAAAGTCGATGTAACATCATAACATATAAAAGCTAAAGTGAAATAGAAAATCTGTTATAAAAGTGAAAGGACAAATATAATAATTCTAATGGTATTTCTGGTTTTTATGGGTATGCATGGGATAAAAGCCTCTTTTGAATGAAAGATTTTAATGCCCTGGATTTTGGTTGATGTATTACGAAGTTCGTGTTGATAGCTGAAAAATTGGATGATATGTATTTGTGAACGTATATGATACTTATCACAAATTGTTGAGTGAAAAACTCAATTCGTTTAAATATAATTATTTCATTACATTTTATTAAAGATATGTGTTTGCATAAATAAGGTTTAATTCTTCTTTTTAAAAGGAGGAAACTAAACGAAACAGCATTGATAAGGTGATTTATAATCCGCATCTTTTAGTAACTTCCCTGAATAATGACTGAACAATGAAATGAAGCCTTATGGAAACTGAAAAAAGAAAACCCAATCCCAATGATTACTTAGCGAATGAACGTACATTCCTGGCCTGGGTGCGCACGGGCATTGGTATTATGGCGTTTGGGTTTGTGGTGGTGAAGTTTTCGTTGTTTGTAAAGCAGCTCACGTTTATACTGCACTCAGAATACGTGCCGGATGTGCCTGCCGATCATGGGCATTATTCATCGCGTATAGGTATTGTGCTGGTAGTGCTGGGCATTTGTTCGATTGTGTTTTCATATATACGTTACCGTTCTACCAATAAACAGTTGGAGCGGGGCGAGTTCAATCATTCTTCCTTGTATATTAATATTCTTACCGGCGCCATTGTGCTGATCAGTGTGTTGCTGGTCTATTATCTTGTGCGTGCTTAAACAGATTGCAGATTATTTTTGCAGCTCTTCGGAATTTGCAATTCCGAAGCCAGATAAAAAGGGATTTATAATCCCTTCTAGTAAAAATTAATGCAGCTCTTCGGAATTACAAATTCCGAAGAGCTCTAATGTCATTTAGTTTAAGAATTTGGTAGAACATAAAAAAGTCTTCCTTTCTTAACTCTATAGTTCTTTCTTTTTTATTATTGTTCTTTTGCTACCGCTGATGCGGGACAGGCTATGATGCAAAAGAACCAAAAGATCAAGGCTTATTTCAAATAAGCTAAAATTTTGGTTCATTCCGCAGAACGCTACAAAACCGTCCTGAAAAAGGACTAGTTGTAGCGTTCCAAAAAGCTCCATGAACCAAAATTTCTTAACGCAATTTGAAATGAGGCCGTTGGAATTTGAGATAGTCTCTCATTAACTGAACTAACGACATTGAATCGCAGCTCTTCGGAATTTGCAATGCAGCTCTTCGGAATTTGTAATTCCGAAGCCAGATAAGAAGGGATTTGCAATCCCTTTTAGTAAAAATTAACATTTGATAAACTGTAAATAAATTGAGCATATGTAATTTGCAGTTTAATTTTTCATCTATGGGGTTCACATATAAAATTTACGACCAGCAAAGCATTTACTACCTTACCTGTACAGTACATCAATGGGTAGATGTATTTACAAGAAAAACGTATGTCGATATACTTATTAATAGCTTAAAGTATTGTCAAACAAATAAAGGACTTGAAATATACGCATGGGTAATTATGTCAAATCATTGTCATTTGATTGTTGGCAGTAGTAAAAATAATTTAAGCGATATCATTCGTGATTTCAAAAAATTTACTGCAAAAGAAATTATATCATGCATCGAAAATAATTTACATGAAAGTCGTAAAGATTGGTTGCTTTGGCTGCTTAAAAAAGATGGGCATATCTGGTTTTGGCAGGAAGGATATCATGCCAAAGAAATTCTTGCAAAAGAATTTTATCTGAATAAGGTAGATTATATACATTTAAATCCTGTTCGTGCAGGGATTGTAGAAAAGGAAGAAGATTATATTTGGAGCAGTTGTGGTGAAAGCTATGGAATCAGAAAAGGCTTGCTAAAGCTCAGTATTTATGAATAACACTAATTAAGGATTGCAAATCCTTAATTATCTGGCTTCGGAATTACAAATTCCGAAGAGCTGATCTACTTGATATTGTTTGATAGAAGTATGCCGGACTTAATCTTTGGTGCAGTTAATAAAAAGAAAAAATAAGATAATCTATGAAGATATCTATTTGATTAATTATCGGTTATCTTTGATGTCTCAAAAAAGAAAACAGTAGGTAAACTTTCATGCCCGGTTTGCTGTTTCAAATTATTCCATTACGATTATTTATCATGCGACATACACAAAATAAAAATCTGATTACACTGATCCTTGGTATGCTGGCTACTGTTTCGCCTTTTGCCATTGATTTTTATCTTCCTGCTTTTTCACAAATTGCCGAAGAGCTTAACACAAGTACTGCACGGATCTCGCTTTCAGTATCCAGCTATTTCATTGGTATGGCGCTGGGGCAGCTCATCTACGGACCTTTACTGGATCGCTATGGAAGGAAGCCGCCACTCTATGCCGGACTACTGATTTTTATTATTGCCAGTCTTGGATGTACGCTTTCACATCGGGTAGAGCTTCTAATAGGCCTGCGTTTCATACAGGCCCTGGGCGGTAGTGTAGCAGGCGTTGCTGCCATGGCCATGGTGAAAGATTTCTTTCCACCATCTCAGGGACCGAGAATCTTTGCCATGCTGATCCTGACGATTGGATTGTCTCCGTTACTTGCACCAAGCATTGGTGGCTTTGTGGCTGCGGCCTTTAACTGGAAAGCAGTCTTTGTCTTGTTGGCATTGATTGCATTGTTTGCCATGCTGATTGTATTTCTTTTCTTACCCGAAGGACAGGAGCCGGATAGGGAAGTTACGCTGAAGGTGAAGCCCATGGCAAAAACATATCTGGCTATCCTTTCAGATACGCAGTTTTTTACCTATACGGTTGCAGGGTCTTTTGCATTCGCTACACTGTTTATTTATGTGGCAGGGTCACCTATTGTGTTTATAGAATTGTTCAAGGTGAGTCCGCAGATATACGGAGCTATCTTTGCATTTCTCTCTGTTGGTTTTATTGGTGCGAGCCAGGTAAATATTCTGCTGGTAAGAAAATTCAGCAGTAATCAGATCTTTCGTTTCGCATTGTTTGTACAAGTGTTTGCAGGCTTTGTTTTCCTGGCCCTTGCCTGGGCCGGATGGATGGGTTTGTATTCAACCATATTCATGCTCTTTATTTTCCTGAGCTGTGTAGGATTGATCAACCCTAATGCATCTACATTGGCGCTTGCACCTTTTACAAAGAATGTAGGGAGTGCCGCAGCCATGCTGGGTTGCTCGCAGATTGGTATTGCTGCCCTGGCTTCCATTGCTGTTGGAATGTTTGAGGCTGCAAGCATTCTGCCAATGATCGCGTCCATGGTTGCGACGGCTGCATTTGCTTTGTTTCTATTGCTAAGCGGTGAAAAGAAAATGAATGGGAAAATTGTTACCGGAGAAGCGGGAAGCGGAGCTGCTATACATTAACAACAAATCCCAAATAACAAATTTTAAATTCCAAATAACAAAAAACAAATTCCAAACTCAGACTGGTACTCGTTATTTATTACCTATAGTATTGTATTATAACGAATATGAATTTCGAAGAAACGAATTCCTATCTTCTTTGGAAAAGTTATAGATATGAATTCATGATTCAAACCGATGCCATGGCTTTAAGCGATGGCATCGGTTGTGTATACAAGAAGTATAATCTATATTTTTGAGAACCTTCGCATCCTTTACGGCTAAGTAAATACATACTCCATTGTGATTTTCAATACCAAAAAAACAGTAGTGTTTAGGCATCCAATAAAAATATATCGTTCGCATCTTTCAATTTAAATCAATTTGTTGTATTTTATTAATGATATACAAAATTGCTAATCCATTCATTCAATGGAGTATGTTTCTGCTTTAAAAATGTTTATTCTATTTTTTTGAATTTTGAGTGTGTTAAATGCTCATTTTACAACTTTCATGAATCGTTTTTCGTATAGAGATGTGCAACAAAGTAAATAGGTGATTGATGGGCTTTTTTGATAGCTTTTTTAAAGAAAAATACAATTGGGAAGAGGTAAAACATTCTGAACAGGCATACCCGATAAATTCTATTTCGCTTATTACTATCAAAACAGAAAATGTTGAGCTTACCACAGGTTGGATTGACAAAGGATATGAGCATTATTCATTTAAGAAATACTGTCCGTATAACTTTTTGATATTGGTTAATCTGGATGGTAAAGAAGATGCTGCCAACATGCAAACTATAGAAGATTATTTTGCAGATATGCTACAAGAGGTTTGTATTGCACATATGCTGGCCCGTGTTGTATCAAAAGATAGTATGAGCATTGAAATGTATCTGGATGATCGGGAAGCTGGAGTGAAGCAACTGAAGGCTATGCAGGAAGATGCTGCCAAACCTGCCTCTTTCGAATGGGAAGTATTATATGATCCTAAATGGAAGCTGGTGAAAGGGCTGATGCACCTTTGATAATTATGAATTATAAATTATAAATTATGAATTGAATGCTTTTAATTCTTCTGTGCGTAATTTATAAGCTTTTCATTAATTAAATAGTCATTTTTTATAGGAATTATTTTAGTAAGAAATCTCTGTATCAGGAAT
>JAGKWN010000070.1 GCA_021151805.1 Cytophagaceae bacterium
ATCTATATGTGTAAAAAGATATGCTAGAAAAGTACTGTTTGTAAAAAAGGGTAAAATCAACATACTTAAAAAAAATATGCCTGAAATTTTTACACGTCTATCCGAGCTTTCTATCAGTTTTAATAACGGTTCAATGGAATTTTTCATGGTTCAAATATAAGAATCAATTTAGTCTGTAAATAAAAAAGTCTGAATAGTTTCCTACCCAGACTTTTAAAATTAGATTAAAGAGTTATTTTTTAGAATAAATTCCCGATTCCACCCAGTAAATCGCCGCCTTTATCTTTGCCGCCCAGTAAGCCGCCTAAACTGCTACTGATATCTCCAAAGCCTAATTTATCAGCCAGGTCTGTTGGAGATGCTGCAGATCCTGTTTCTGAACCTGCAAATTTCTGCATAATGAACGGAACAACTACAGATGAAATTTTTGTTGCCATGGATTGGTCAATACCAAGTTTAGAAACCAACGATGAAACAAATCCATTTGATAAAGAAGATACAATTGAATTGGATTGCAGGTTGCCGCCCTGGCCGTTGAACAGGCTGAATACAGAATCAAGGCCACCGCTGGCAGCTTGTGATTTTAAACCATCGGTAAGTGAATCCTGCGCAACGTTGAAGATACCGCCAAGTTGGGAAGGTTGTACACCTAACTGCTCCAGCTGCGGTGACAACTGCTGTTGAGCCGATTGAATAAGTTGATCTAACATATGTGTATGTGTAAGGGTTTAATTATTTAGTTGTTTCAAGTAATTTGTACAGCTCATTTAAGTTCGGCGTAAGAATGATTTCTGTACGACGGTTCTGGCTTCTGGCTTCAGGTGTTTTACCTGTTGCCACCGGAATGAATTCACCATGGCCTGCTGGTACTACATGGATAGGGTCAACACCAGCGCCTGTTAATATACGTGTGATGGATGTTGCACGCAATACACTCAGATCCCAGTTGTCTTTGATGCCATTGGTGCCTTTTGAAACAGGAACATCATCTGTATGGCCTTCCACCATAATAGTAATATCTTTTTGTTCTTTTAAAACAGCAGCAAGTTTTTTTAATGCTTCAACCCCTTTAGGATCTACTTCTGTAGAGCCTGATTTAAATAGTAATTGCTCTGCTAACGAAACATATACTTTTCCATCTTTTACCTGGATTGTAAGATCTTTGTCTTTATAATTTAATAAGGCAGAAGTTACTTTATTACGCAATTCATTTACCGCGCGGTCTTTATCTGCAATTACTTTTTCCAGTTCGTTTACCCTGCGCTCACGTTCGCTCAGGTCAGCCTGCAATTTATTGACTTCAAGTTCACGCTTCGCTAAGCTTTTATTTAGTTTCTCTAATTCCGAAGCGTTGTAATTGATGATTTTGTTATGTGTAGATAACAAACGCTCATATGTACTGTTTAGTGCCTCATAGTTGGATTGTGTTTTGCGTAATGCTGCATTCAGGTCGGTTGTGTCCTGCATCAATTGATTACTAACGGCCAATAAACTATCGTATTGCTTTTTTAAAGCAGCCTGCTCCAATACAAGATTTTTGAAGTTCTCTTCGCATAAAGCTTTGTCAGCTTCCAAGGCAGATGTACGCTTATTTAAAGCATCGTATTTTTTCTTGCTGACAATACAGGAAGTATTTACCAGAAATGCTATGCTTAATGATATTCCTACGGCAACATGCAATAACCCTGTTTTTTTCATGAACGTTTTAAATAGTTGTTTAACAAAATAATTTCAATGACGTTAAGTTGTATATTTACTTTACGGTGTATTGTAAAAATACATATTTATTATTTCGACCACATGCTTTTATATCATTAACTTTTATAAAATATGGAATTAAATTTATTCAAACCTATGCTTCAGGCAGAAGTATTTAAAGATAAAGTTGTTGTAGTAACCGGAGGCGGTACAGGTTTAGGAAAAAGCATGACGCAGATGCTTTTGCAGCTCGGAGCTAAAGTTGTAATTACCAGCAGAAAGCTGGATGTGCTGGAAGCAACTGCAAAAGAACTGGAAGCATTAACTGGCGGCGAAGTGCTGCCTGTGGCCTGTGATGTAAGGGATTACAGACAAGTAGAAGAACTGTTGCAAAAAAGTATTGAACGTTTTGGTCGTGTAGATGCTTTGCTGAATAATGCGGCAGGAAATTTTGTAAGTCCTACAGAAAATCTTTCACCGAAAGCGTTTGATGTAGTTGTTGATATTGTTTTAAAAGGCACCTATAACTGTGTACTTACTTTTGGTAAATACTGGATTGATCATAAAATTCCGGCAACGGTTTTAAGTATTGTTACAACCTATGCTTCTACAGGTTCGGGTTATGTAGTTCCCTCAGCCTGTGCGAAAGCTGGTGTAATTGCGCTTACCAGATCATTGGCAGTAGAATGGGCTAAATACAATATTCGTTTTAATGCGATCGCGCCTGGTCCGTTCCCGACAGAAGGAGCCTGGAGCAGATTGTTTCCAGGCCAGATTGCTGAATTGTTTGAGCCACAAAACCGTATTCCGCTGAAACGTTTTGGTAAGCACGAAGAGCTGGCAAATCTATCTTCTTATCTGTTATCAGAATATTCGGCTTATATGACCGGGGAAATTGTAACCATTGACGGTGGGGAATGGCTGAAAGGGGCAGGGGAGTTTAACGGACTGGATGTAGTAACCAAGGAAGAATGGCTGGAAATTGAAAGAAGTATCCGGGGGAAATAAAGATTGAAAATTAAATTTACGGGCATTGGATTTTTTAATTAGGCTTCAACTGGCTAAAAATTAGTGATTTGAGGCCTGGTGAGGGAAGAGAAGGTCAGAAAACGTTCTTAATTCAAAAAAAAGATGTGCACATGCTTTGCTAAAAATGAGTTTTCACTTATATTTGCACTCCGAAATGACAAATAACCACATTATTTATCATTGAGATTGTCCGATGGTGTAACTGGCAACACGTCTGATTTTGGTTCAGAAGAGTCTAGGTTCGAAACCTAGTCGGACAACAAACAAAGACGATTTAATCCTAATGAATGGGGTTAAATCGTTTTAGTTTTATACCAAACCATCAAAGGTATGCCATCCCTAAAGTTATTCTCAGGAACAAACTCTCATTACTTAGCAGAAAAAATCGCTGCTGCTTATGATCAACCTCTTGGTAACAGAACGATCACTCGTTTCAGCGATGGCGAAATTCATGTGAGTTTTGACGAATCGGTTCGTGGAAAAGATGTGTATATCATCCAATCAACGTTCCCGAATTCAGATAACCTGATGGAATTGATGTTAATGGTAGATGCAGCTAAAAGAGCTTCAGCAGCAGAAGTAGCAGCAATTATCCCGTATTTTGGCTATGCACGCCAGGACCGTAAGGATAAACCAAGAGTGCCGATTGCGGCTAAATTGGTAGCTAATTTACTTTCTGCAGCAGGTGTGGATCGCTTAATGACTTGCGATTTACATGCCGGACAAATTCAGGGGTTCTTTGATTTCCCTGTAGATCATTTGGACGGTGCTGCAATCTTTATTCCTTATTTAAAAAGCATTGAATCAGATAAATTAATTATCGCTTCTCCGGACGTAGGGGGTGTAAAACGTGCACGTGAATTCGCTAAGCATTTAAAGGCTGAGTTTGTTGTGTGCGATAAGCATCGTGTACGTGCCAATGAAATTGCTTCTATGCAGTTGATCGGTAATGTAGAAGGTGCAGATGTTGTTTTGGTGGATGATTTGATTGATACTGGTGGCACAATTACACGTGCTGCACAGGTGATCATGGAAAAAGGTGCAAAAAGTGTTCGTGCCGTATGTACACACCCGATCCTTTCAGGTGTTGCCTATGAAAACATTGAAAACTCTGTATTGACAGAGATGATTGTAACAGATACAATTCCTTTGCGCAAAGAAACATCTAAAATCAAAGTTCTTACTGTTGCGGATTTATTCTCAAGAGCAATCCGTAAAATTCAGGACAACGATTCAGTTAGTTCATTATTTCTTTAATACATATAAACAAAAACAATTATGAAACAAGTAGAGATTATAGGGTATAGCAGAGCAAATCTCGGTAAAAAAGGATCTAAAGACCTACGTCTTGATTCAAACGTACCATGTGTACTTTACGGTGGTGAAAAACAATTACACTTCCACGTGCCAATGTTTTTATTCCGTGATGTAATTTACACAGGCGTTGCTTGCACAGTGTTATTAAACCTTGAAGGTAAACAATATAAGTGTGTTGTTCAGGAAGCTCAGTTCCACCCGGTAAATGAAATGTTGTTACACGTTGATTTCTTAGCGTTATCTGACGACAAACCAGTTAAAATGAACATCCCTGTTAAATTTGAAGGTACATCTCCAGGTGTTATCAAAGGGGGTAAACTAGTACAGAAAGTATCTAAATTGACTGTAAAAGCTTTACCAAAAGACCTTCCTGATTATATCGCAGTTGATATTTCAAACCTTGAATTAGCTAAGTCTGTTAAAGTTGGTGAAATCAAAACAAACAATTTCACAATCCTGAACGCTAAGTCTATTCCAGTTTGCACAATCACGATCCCAAGATCGTTGAAACAAGAAGAAGCTGCTGCTAAGAAGTAATTTTAGTTTCCCTGTTCATATTAAGGAGGTCCCGCCGATGGCGGGATCTCTTTTTTTTGTCTGAATCAGGATTTACAGGATTAGAGGACAAAAAGGATTTGTGCTATTCTATCAAGATTTTTAGGCTTTAGGCATTTAGCTTTCAGCTTTCGGAATTTCTAATCGTTAGTAATTTGTTTTTTGTTATTTGGAATTTACTCTCCTGAATCTCTTGTAGTTTTTTGTACCTTTACACTATAAATAACAGCAGTACTTATTATTGAATATGAAATACCTGATTGTAGGATTAGGAAATATTGGTTCTGAATATCACGAAACACGCCATAACATCGGGTTTATGGTGTTGGATTCGATGGCAGAGGAGAAAGGTGTAACGTTTGAGCTTAAACGTCATGCTCATATTGCTGAAGTGAAAGTGAAAGGCAGAACCTTGATATTGGTAAAACCTACTACCTATATGAACCTGAGCGGTAAGGCTGTTCAGTACTGGATGCAGGAAGAGAAAATTCCGCTTGAAAATATATTGGTGATCACCGACGATCTGGCGCTACCGTTTGGCACTTTACGTATGCGTATGAAAGGCTCCAGCGGGGGGCATAATGGTTTGTCGCATATAGAAGCAACGTTGAGTTCTGCAAACTATACACGTTTACGTATGGGGGTAGGCAGTGATTTTGCAAAAGGGCAGCAGGTGGATTATGTACTGGCGCCGTTTGCAGCAGAAGAACAAAAAGACATGGCAGACGTTCTTAAGAGGGCAAAGGATGCCGTAACAGGCTTTGCAACCATAGGTGTTGAAAGAGCCATGAATACAGTTAATGCAAAGAAATGACAGACGCACAAAGACCCATAGGAATATTTGATAGCGGTATTGGCGGATTAACCGTTGCCTATGCCGTGAATCAGTTACTGCCAAATGAAACAATTATTTATTTCGGTGACACCGCGCACTTTCCGTATGGTGATAAATCAACTGCGGCGATACAATCTTATGCGGTAAAGATTACAGATATGTTGCTGAAGCAAAACTGTAAAGTGATTTTGATCGCTTGTAACTCCGCGTCGTCTGCGGCATACCAGCTGGTGAAAGAATATGCTGGTAGTCGGGCTAAGGTTATTAATGTGATTGATCCGATTGTGCGTTATGTCGGAAATGAATATCCGAAAGGAAAAGTGGGTTTGATCGGTACTAAAAAGACCGTCAGCTCAAATGTTTATCAGCGAAAAATTGATAAACTGAATAAAGAAATTACTTTGAAGGCCTTGGCAACTCCTTTATTGGCGCCTATGATAGAAGAAGGTTATTTCAACAACGCAATTTCTGAAAGTATTATCCTGAATTATTTGCAGGATAAATCACTGGAAGGTATTGAATCGTTGATCCTGGGTTGCACGCATTATCCATTGATTAAAGAACAGATCAAAGCCTTGTACAAAGGCAGTGTGCAAGTGATCGACAGTTCGGATATTGTGGCCGAAGCATTGAAGGAATATCTGGTTGCAAACAACCTGCACAATACAGAAAAAGCACCGCAGCATAAATTTTATGTGTCAGATTACACACAGTCTTTCGCTGAATCAACACGTTTATTTTTCAGGCAGGAAGTGCATCTGGAACGTTATCCCTTATGGGAATAGATTATGAACTTTTAAATTGGAATAGCTATGAAATTTTTAACCGTATTTTCACTTTTTGTTTTTGCTCAATTTGCACATGCACAAAAAACTACTGAAAAGGATAGTATCAAAGCCATTGTGGATGCTGTTTTCCCCGGTGGAATTAAAGGCACATTCAGGCCTGGATGCACTACTGATTATCATGGCAATCGACAGGATTTATATTATCGACAAGGCAACATAGCTTTTTTAGATACAGATGATAATGATGTAATAGAAGTGAAAACAGACACGCTGACAATACGCTGGCGAGACCCGAAATATAAGGGCGGAAGATATTTTTTAGCGTTTACCAATCTTTTCGATGAAACCTTTGATTATAAGATATCAGACACGAATAGTTCCTTTATTGATCTTTCTAAAATAGAAGAATCTACATTTCTGATTACTGTTTATTCTGAAGATGGAAGAGCGAGCTCAAAGATTAGTATAAGAAGGAAGAAATAATTTTGCTAGGAAAATTATTGAATGTGTCGCATGTTACTATCGCTCGTTGAAAAATTTACGCAAGCCATTCTTCCCAAATCCGAGTGGACGCATGATGCGCACCTGACGGTTGCATTGCACTATTTGCATACATATGAATTTGATGATGCGGTCTGTCGCTTAAAATCCGGTATCATTCTTTTGAATCATTTTCATGGAACAGAGAATACTGATCGATCGGGTTATCATGAAACGCTGACGATCTTTTGGTCTAAAGTCATTTCGATTTATATGGAGCTAAATCAGTCTTATCTATTAGAAGAACTTATAGATAAATTTTTGGCGTCTCCATTGGCAAATAAAGAATTGCCTTTTAAATTTTACTCAAAAAGAGAAATTTTAACATCTCCTTACCGGGCTGTATACCATGAGCCAACATTGCAAAAATTAGACTTACAGGTAATCGAAGCAATGTTGCATTAAAAGTACTTTCCCGAATTTTCCATTCTGCTTTCCGCCCAAATTCTGAAATAATATTCCAGCTTTCTAATACATTTCCATAGAATCAATACCTCAATTTGAGTATCGTAGAACAATCTGTTTGGAACACATTCTAACTACTTCAAAGCCTTTAGCTTTCAGCATTCCGCGTTCATCGTAAATGTGTATAAAATGCCCCTTTCTGCTAGGCTTTCCCCGCTTTTGTTCTTAAATTCGTAGCATGTTTGTAGTGCTATTTGTATTGACGCTGATTCTTTTGTACGCCGTATTTATTGTTTGGGCGGAACGCAAAGTGGCAGCATTTATTCAGGACCGTTTAGGACCCATGGAAGTTGGTCCCTATGGTATGCTTCAAACCATTGCCGATCTGGTAAAACTCTTACAGAAAGAAGACATCATTGCAACAGGTGCTAATCGTTTTTTATTCCGCCTTGCACCCATCATCATTTTCACCGCCATCTTTGCAGGCTTTGCAACCTTACCTTTCACACCTGACCTTATTGGTTCGAAAGCGGAAGTTGGAGTGTTCTTCATGATTACGATTGTATCCCTTGATGTGGTAGGAATCTTCCTGGCAGGATGGGCATCCAACAATAAGTTTTCTATTCTAGGCGCATTCCGTGCTATTGCACAGGTAATTTCTTACGAAATTCCATTAACACTAAGCATACTGGCTGTTGTGCTCATCTGTCAGACACTGGATCTGCAGGAGATCAGTTTTCAGCAAGGAATTTATTTTAACAACGAACAGCAAATAAACACATCATTATTCGGTGTAAATTCATGGGGAATAGATGTAAACCAGATCGGGGGCTTTGTCAGTTGGAACGCATTCAAATATCCATTTCTGTTAATTGCTTATATAGTTTTCTTTATTGCGTCACTGGCAGAATGTAACCGCGCACCTTTTGATATTCCCGAAGGAGAATCTGAATTGGTTTCCGGTTTTCATACAGAATATTCAGGCTTTCGTTTCGCCGTATTGTTTCTGGCAGAATACGCCATGATGTTGCTGGTCGCATTTCTTGGTGTGGTATTATTCTTCGGTAGCTGGAACACTGCATTGCCGAATATAGGTAATGTGCATTTGGCGGAGTGGACAAGCGGAGCACCTGGTACTACCGCAGGATATGCCTGGGGATTATTCTGGTTGATCTCAAAAGGCATGCTCGTTGTATTTCTTCAATTGGTGATGCGCTGGACGTATCCGCGTTTGCGTGTAGATCAGTTAATGAATCTGTGCTGGAAAATATTATTACCCTTATCACTCTTTCTTGTTCTTGTAAGCGGAGTATGGGTAGTATGGATGAAATTATAAAATGGCAAGACGTATTTCAAATATAGGCTTATTCATTGTATCGATAAAATCGATGGCTATAGGTCTGCGCCTTACACTTAAACATTTTTTTGTTTCTATAGGATTCAGCCGCAAGCCACAGGTTGGTGTGATGGACGGAAATTACTTCACACATAAAGATGGTATTGTCACGAACTTATATCCGCATGAATCTATTCCGGTGCCGGACAATGGCCGTTACCGTTTGCACAACGAAGTAGACGATTGCATTGTATGTGATCTGTGTGCGAAAGTTTGTCCGGTAAATTGCATTGATATTGAACCCATAAAATCTCCGGTTGAAATCGGTAAAACATCCGATGGCAGTACGAAGCGGATCTATGCAGCTAAGTTCGACATTGACATGGCGAAATGCTGCTTCTGTGGTTTGTGTACAACGGTTTGTCCGACCGAATGTTTAACAATGACCAAGACATACGACTTCAGTGAATACAATGTAAGCAACATGGTATATCACTTTGCGGAATTAAGTCCGGCTGAAGGTGTATTAAAAAGAGAAGAAATGGAAGTACTGGTTGCAGAAGAGAAAGCGAAGAAAGCTGCCACTGCTAAGCCTGCATCTTCAGAGTCAACAGAAAAAACAGAAACACCTGCTGCTGCACCTAAGCCTGCATTCAAACCTAAGGTAGCAATACCAGCGGTAAAGAAACCGGCGACAGATGTTGAAGCTGAAAATAAAGATGCCGCGGCTAATCCTACAAATACTGGGGAGGCATCAGCAGAGACTCCGGTTGAAAAGCCTGCTGCACCAAAGCCGGTTTTCAAACCAAAAGTAGTAATACCTGCGAAGAAGCCCGTAACAGATGTTCCTAAGGAAGAAGAGCAGATTTCAGAGAAACCTGCGGAAGAAGCTAGCGCTGCTCCAACAGCAGAAGCAGTACCAAAGCCTAAACCGGTGATGAAGCCGGTGATGAAACCTGTCATACCAAAAGCTCCTGCTGCTGAACCTTCACCAGAAATGACAGATTCAAATGCGGAGAGTACCTCAGTAGAAAATATAACAACACCGAAGGAAGAGGTAAAACCGGCTGCCAAACCAAAGCCGATTATGAAGCCAGTGATGAAACCAATCATTCCTAAAAAGCCTGAGGAAGGAGGAGAAACAAACACATGACACTGATTCAACTTGTTTTCTTTTTCTTCTCTATACAATTGCTATCCTCTGCATTGGTGATCTTGTTCACACGTAATGTAGTGTATGCAGCCATTGCATTAATGTCAACACTTTTAGGAGTAGCAGCATTGTTTGTAATTGCCGGCTCTGATTTATTGGCGGTTGTGCAATTAGTCGTGTATGTTGGCGGCGTGCTTATCCTGTTATTGTTTGGAGTACTGTATACCTATCGTGATCCTGAAACGTATTTTGAAAAAAAACATGTATTACTTTCTATAGGTACAGTGGTTGTAATTGCTGTCGCATTATTGTTTTTATTACGTGAACTGGCATTTGATTTTCCTACATTACATACGACACCCTATGATAAGAATGGTATAACAAAGGCTGCAGGGTTTCTGTGGATCACAGATAAAATTGTTGTTTTTGAAATTGTTGCTGTTCTGTTGCTGGTTGTTTTGGTAGGCGCAGGCTGGATTGCAGGTAAAGTATTGGAACAAAATAAAAAGGCTTCATGATTCCAATAGATTATTATATCATCGTTTCTATATTATTGTTCAGCATAGGTACTGCTATTGTATTTACGCGACGCAATATTTTATATGTATTGATGGGAATTGAATTGATCTTCAATGCAGCCAATATTAATTTAGTTGCCTTTGGTCAGTTTGAACCGTATCTGAATGGACAGTTATTCAGTATGCTGGTAATTACGGTTGCGGCAGCAGAGTCTGTTGTGGCTTTAGCAATCATCATTGTTTTGTTCAAGAAACTGAATACGGTCGACTTATCTGAAATTAAAAATCTAAAAGAAAAATAGATTGAATGCAGTAGCTCCACATATTGAAATTCCTTTACTTGCTGCTGACAGTATTTCAAGTCTGGCGCTGGCAATCTTTTTTATGCCGGTTATTACGTTTGTAATCCTGTTTTTTACAGGTAAGCATATACCAGCAGCCATCCGTTCCTGGCTGGCAACGGTTGTTATGGGTGTAATGTTCCTGTTGTCTTTGTATGTACATATTAATCTGGAAGGGTCACATCTTTCCAGATGGGTTTGGTTTGAGATAGGAAATATTAAATTCACATCTAGCTTGCTGCTTACCAATTACAGCAGTACCATGATGGTGATTGCAACATTCGTCTCGCTGATGGTGCATATATATTCTGTTCAATACATGAAAGAGCGACGCAATCATTCCAAATATTTTCCATATCTGGCGCTATTTGTTTCGTCTATGTTGGGAATTATATTGAGTGATAATTTGCTGATTACATTTATTTTTTGGGAACTCGTTGGTCTCGCTTCATTCCTGTTGATCGGCTTCTGGTATGAAAAGGATAGTTCAGCAGCAGCGGCTAAAAAAGCATTCCTGTATAATAAGTTTGCAGATCTTGCTTTTGTAATTGCCATCATGATCCTATATGCTGTATATGGAACTACAGAGATTTCCATTATTCAGGCAAACACCAACATGGCACTGCATACTTCTTTGTTTGCTTTACCGGTATTAGCAGGTCTTGCCATCTGGTTTGCAACAGTAGGTAAGTCTGCACAATTTCCTTTATACGTCTGGTTGCCTGATGCGATGGCTGGTCCTACACCAGTTTCCGCATTGTTGCATGCTGCAACGATGGTGGCAGCAGGCGTCTTCTTATTACTGAAAACATCATTCCTGCTAAGTGGTTGGGTAGGTCATATTATTACTGTTATAGGCTGTATCACGGCACTGGCAGCAGCCTTGCAGGCTATGCGTACCTTTGACAGTAAGAAAGTACTTGCATTTTCAACGGTGTCTCAATTGGGATATATGATGATGGCTGTAGGTATCGGAGCAAATGATGCTGCTTTCTTTCATTTAGCAACGCATGCTTTCTTCAAGGCGTGTTTGTTCTTAACGGTCGGAGCGGTTATACATGCCATGCACCATTTGCAAAGTCATCAGTTTGATCACGGTCAATACAAAGTACTTGACACACTGGATATGCGGTTGATGGGCGGCTTCAGAAAAAAAATGCCAATAACCTTTATTACTTATTCCATTGCGTACGGTGCATTGATCGGACTTCCTTTTTTCTCCGGTTTCTTATCTAAAGACGCTATTCTGGGAGCTCTTTATGATTGGGCTGTTGCACAAGGCGGCTGGTCCTGGCTGGTTGTAGCTGCAGCATTCTCTACCGTAGGCTTAACAGCCTTTTATATGACCAGACAATTGATTCTGATCTTCTTTGGTGATTTTCGTCTGGTAAAAGTAGATGCTTCCTACAAAAAATATTTTGATCATATCAAAGAAAGCGAATGGCTCATAAATATTCCGATGATCGTTTTAGGAATAGCAAGCTTCTGGTTTTTCTTTTCATTGAATCCCTTGCATGCTCAAACGGGTTGGTGGATGCATCACTCTTTTGTACTTCCTCATACACATGAATTTCATTTGTTCATTCCTGTAACAGCCATTGCTATTGCAGTTGCCGCACTAGTGATAGCCGTAAGTAAATATAAATCGGTTGATACGTTTGTTGATACTCGCCTGTATTTAACAAAACTCTTTGCAAATAATTATTACCTGGAAAAAGGAATCGATGTTTTATTCATTCAGCCGGTCTTTGTTTTATCCAGGGTATTTTATGCTACCGATAAATTTATTGATAGCTGTATTCATGTTAAGGCTTATTTCTTTATTATAGTCGCTCAGATGGCAGATGTATTTGATCGATGGGTGGTAGATGGCTTGGTACATTTAATGGTTGGTATCAGCCGGTTTATTGGTTCTTATTTCCGTTCCTTTTTAAAAGGCGAAATACAGTCGTACTTCTATTTTACATTAATAGCATTTGCATTGTTACTGCTCTTGTTGGGCTGGTATCTATAAGTAATTTATTATGGCATCACATATATTATCCATTCTCATCTTTTTGCCCTTGTTGGGATTGCTGGGATTAGTATTTATTCAGGGGGAAGAGCACACCAAATACCGTTGGATTACGGTAGCAATTACAGGTATACAATTATGTGTAACGCTATTCTTATTTATAAACTTTAAACCTGAATATTTTCAGTTTCATAGTTACGATTCATTGGTATATGCTGAAAAGGCAAATTGGTTCCAGTTGTCAATCGGAAATTTAGGCATTCTGTCAATTAACTATTTTTTAGGTGTTGATGGTTTAAATCTATCGTTACTATTACTAAGTGCCATTGTTCTCTTTGCAGGGGCCTGTGCTTCCTGGAGCATTAAGCACCAGGCTAAAGGATATCATGCGTTGTTTCTATTATTATGTATTTCTATCCCGGGATGTTTTTTAGCACTGGACCTATTGTTGTTCTTCCTGTTCTTTGAATTCATGCTACTGCCTATGTTCTTCCTGATTGGGATATGGGGTGGAGTTAGAAAAGAATATGCTTCCATCAAATTCTTTTTATATACGTTGCTGGGTTCAATCCTGATTTTGATCGTTTTCATTGTATTATACATCAGCACATATAATCCTGCCGAGATGATGCTGGCTGTGCCGCCAAATCTTGATTACGGCATGCAGGATATTCAGGCAGGTGTGCAGACCGGGGAGTTGTCAAACCAATATTTAATCCACTCGCTGGATATTATTCAATTAAGCAGTCCGTTGAATTATCTTCCGAATGGATTATTAAGTGATTCCAATCCAGTATTGTTTCTCGGTTACTCTATTCGTACCTGGTGCTTCCTGGCTTTGCTGGTTGGTTTTCTTATTAAGTTGCCTGCATTTCCATTTCATACCTGGTTGCCTGACGCACACGTTGAGGCACCAACTGCAGTATCAGTGGTATTGGCAGGAATTCTTTTAAAAATAGGAGGTTATGGTCTGATCCGGATTGCATGGCCGTTGTTCCCACAGGAAGCAGATGCCGCGTCGTGGTGGGTTGGCTTGCTTGGCGTGATCACGATTTTATATGCGGCACTGGTTGCGCTTGCCCAAACAGATCTTAAGAAAATGATTGCTTATTCCTCTGTATCACACATGGGATTTGTACTTCTGGGATTAGCTGCTGCAACGACAGAAGCCGTAACAGGTGCTGTTTATCAGATGTTCAGTCATGGCATTATTGCAGCATTGTTGTTTTTGCTGGTAGGAGTATTGTATGATCGTACACATGATCGTATGATACCAAACTATCGTGGTTTGATTTCGAAAATGCCTGCGTATTCAGTAATAGTTACAATTGCTTTTTTTGCTTCTTTGGGCTTGCCAGGTATGTCAGGTTTCATTGCTGAAATACTGATCTTCATTGGTGCATTCCAGGCGCAGACAACTACGGCGACCATTCCAACATGGATGCCATTGGTTGCAACATTAGGTCTGTTGTTATCTGCAGCCTATTATTTATGGACGCTGCAACGCATGTTCTTTGGTAAATTTTCAACGCACATGAGTATTGATGCGGCAACGCTAAAAGATTTAACAGTAAATGAAAAAGCATTACTGTATGTGCTTTCCGGACTGGTTATTCTATTTGGTTTGTTCCCATCTGTTCTGCTGGATAAAATAGGACCGTCTATGGAAGCATGGACAAATTTATTCATGAACATGAAATAAGGCTGAATAGTAATAGCATCTTTATTCTAAACGCTTATAAAAATATTCACGTGCAGATTTTAATTGAACATATCCGCGAAAGCTTACAGTACCTTGTTCCTGAAGGTTTACTGCTTCTTGGCTTACTTGCTGTTTTGTTTTTTGATATGTTCTCCGGAACAAGAAAGAATGCTTATTTCGTCTTTGCAGTACTTGTTACCATGCTGGTTGCAGGTTTTGAATTGATTACGCTTCTTGCCTGCAGATGCAGCTTAACAGAGGTACACTTTATGAATGAAATGCTGCATCAGAATCCTGCTGTTCTGTTTAGTAAAACGCTAATACTAATCAGTGGTATTATTGCTGTTTTGTTTATTCAATTTTCACCATCTTCCCAATGGCTGAGGGAGCGTGGCGAAACATATATACTGCTACTTGCTATTGTGCTCGGATGTTTCTTTTTAGTTGCCGCAATTAATTTGTTTATGGTGTTCTTATCGCTTGAATTGATCTCCATACCATCTTATATGTTGGTAGCTTCAAGACTTGACAAGAAAAGCACGGAAGCCGGAATAAAGTATTTGTTATATGGAGCATTTGCTACAGGGGTAATGCTGTTTGGTATTTCATTGCTGTACGGTTTAACGGGAGGGATGGATGTGTTTTCACCCCGCTGGATACAGGTGTTTGCAAGCGTACCGGTATTTGCAAAATGGATCGTACTGGCAATGGTTTTGGCAGCTTTGTTTTTTAAAACATCGTTATTTCCTTTTCATCCCTGGACACCGGATACGTATGAAGGCTCGGGCTGGGGCGTTATGAATATTCTGTCAACGATTCCTAAAATTGCTGCTTTTGTATTTTTACTGAAACTTTCAGCGTTATTTCAGGGCATGCAGACCTATACCTTGGTATTGGCATCTGTAATTGGACTTAGTTTATTAGTCGGCAATTTATCCGCACTGATACAGACGAATGTACGTCGGTTAATGGCTTATTCCTCTATTGCTCAGGGTGGTTTTATCGGAATGGCAATTATTGGCGGTACCGATTTAAGCCAGCAATCGCTGTTTTTCTACCTGATTATTTATGTATTTGCCGTGCCAGCATCCTTATTCATATTGGATTATTTTGAGAGCATAGTAAAAGGCGATACTGTGAATAACTTTAATGGATTAGGCAAGCAGGAACCTGCTATGAGTCTTATCTTTGTTCTGGTAATGGCAACGCTGATCGGCTTACCCCCAACAGCCGGTTTCTTCGCAAAATTGTTCGTGTTCAGTGCAGTTTGGCAGCAATATGAAACCATTCATTCCCCAATGTTGTTAGGGGTGGTAGGTGTAGCGCTTGTGGGAACAGTAGCTTCTGTTTTCTATTATATGAAGATTCCTTATTCCTTGTTTTTCAAGGGATTTGAAAATACAATAATACTTACATCCATACACAAAAGTTCTCTGGTTTTCGTAACTTTAATTATGCTTCCGGTCATTGGCTTGTTCTTTATGCCCGGCTGGCTAATGGATTTGTTGCGAGTAATAGTTGCATTTATTTAAAAACTATCATCTATGAGCGATGCGATAAAGCACGAATGTGGTATAGCACTCATCAGGTTGCGTAAACCATTTTCTTATTACGTGGAAAAATACGGCACACCTTACTATGGTATAAATAAGCTGTATACACTGATGGAAAAGCAATATAACAGAGGCCAGGATGGCGCCGGTATTGCAGTTATAAAATTAGATGTCCCTCAGGGTACCCGTTACATAAGCCGTTACCGCTCCGTAGATCAGCAACCCATTGCTGAAATTTTTGAGAAAGTAAATAAGAAATTCCGCAAAGCACTTCGCGATAATAAAGATAAGATCAACGACTCACAATGGTTGTTGGAAAACGTAGCCTTCACAGGTGAAGTTTTAATGGGCCATTTGCGTTATGGTACGCATGGTAACAATGATATCGAAAATTGCCATCCGTTCTTACGTCAGAATAACTGGAGAAGCCGCAGCATGGTTGTTGCCGGGAACTTCAACATGACAAACGTTGATGAGTTATTTAATAAACTGATTGAATTAGGGCAGCATCCGAAAGAGAAAGTAGATACGGTAACCGTTTTGGAAAAGATCGGTCACTTTCTGGATGAAGAAAATCAATATCTGTTTGAAAAACACAAAGATCGTTTTTCAAATTCACAGGTGTCTACAATCATCGAAAATGAACTTGACCTGCAGCGCGTATTGATGCGCTCTTGCAAGGATTTTGATGGTGGTTATGCCATGATGGGTATTGCTGGTCATGGCGCAGCATTTGTAGCCCGCGATCCGGCTGGTATTCGTCCGGCTTATTACTATGCAGACGATGAGATTGTAATTGTTGCTTCGGAAAGACAAGCGATTAAAAGCGCAATGGAAAAAATCAGTTATGATGATATCCAGGAAGTACAGCCAGGCTTTGCATTGATTATCGATCGTAATGGTAATTACGAGGAAAAGCAATTTATAGACCAGCTTCCGAAAAAATCGTGCAGCTTTGAACGTATTTATTTTTCGCGTGGTTCAGACCCGCAAATCTACCAGGAGCGTAAGCAGCTTGGTAAGATATTAACTCCCCAGATACTTGAAGCAATTGATTACGATATAGAAAATACTGTATTTTCATATGTTCCTAATACTGCTGAAACCAGCTTCCTTGGTATGGTTGAAGGTATGGAGGAATATCTGGCAAGGTATCGTAAAAAAGTTATTTCAGAAGGTGCAACAGGTGAGGAACTTGAAAAAGTATTATCCTTACGTCCGCGTATTGAAAAGATGGTTATTAAAGATGCTAAATTACGCTCTTTTATTACATCGGATGATGTTCGCCAATCATTTGTAGCAAACCTGTACGATACAACGTTCGGGGTTGTACGCAAAGGCGTTGATAATCTGGTTATCATTGATGACTCGATCGTACGTGGTACAACCCTTGAGAATGGTATTCTGAAAATGCTGGACAAATTAGGTCCTAAAAAAATCATCATTGTTTCGTCTGCACCACAGATTCGCTTCCCGGATTGTTATGGTATTGATATGTCGAAAGTAAAAGACTTTGTGGCATTCCGTGCCATGCTTGCTCTTTTGAAGGAAACGAAACAAGACAATTTACTGGAAGATGTTAATGAAAAGTGTAAGTCTGCTATTGCCAATTTAAGTGGTAATATGGTGAACCACGTAAAAGAGTTGTATTTACAATTTCCATATGAGCAGGTAAGTAAAAAAATCGCTGAAATCATTACGCCTAAAGGTTGTAATGCAGAGATTGAAGTAATTTTCCAAACCATTGAAGGCTTGCACAGGGCATGTCCGAATCACATCGGAGATTGGTATTTCACAGGTGATTATCCAACAACAGGTGGTAACCGTGTCGTAAATAAAGCCTTCATGTATTACATGGAAGGGAAGACTGTAAGAGCTTATTGAGAATATTTAAAATCAATTTAATAAAAAAAGAATGGGTTTTAAAGAAATTTAAAGCCCATTCTTTTTTTATTAATATCCGGTATTCATAAGGGTTTTCCGGGTTACTTATGTGTTCTTTTTAGTATATATCAGTAATAAATGGTAAATTTATAATAAATCATATAATTATATCAATGAAGGTTTTCGGAACTTTAATTCGCGTGTTTGTAATTGCAATGTTGCAATTTGCAGTCTCAAGCAGTAACGCACAAATACTTGTATCAGGAACGGATTTTGATCCATTGCCAGGAAATGCATCCAGGTTTTATATAGGTCTTCCGGATGTATCACAAATTGGTTTTCAACCTGGAAGTATTGTATCAACGCCGCCAATCGCGCCCAACGTTAACACGAACAATTTTAACGTAGGATATTTTTATGCGATCACGCCAACGCCTATCCGATTGGATAGTACGCGTTACCAGGATTTTACTCCAACAGATTACTCCTATGTGTATTCACCAACGGCTACTTCTCCTACTGGTGGTAATGTGAATATATTATCCTATAGTGTGACCAACCTAGTGCCTAACTCAGCAGTCTCTGTTATTGTTGATTATTGCAGTGCTGTGAAATCAACTTATGCGAGCTGTACAGGACAAAGAAACGAATTCAAGGCAGGGATCAATCTTGATCAATATAACTTATTGAATGGTACTGATGCTGCTCAAATTGGTATGGGGCAATGTCAGACTGCAACATTTACGGGTACTGTAGATGCTTCCGGTAATATGGTATTCAGAATGAACGATACGAAGTTCGGTTCATGCCAGGCGATGGCTATTAAGAAAATTCAGATCATGGGGCTTCCTCAGCCTAAAATCATAGCGAATGAAGGAACTGAAGTTTGTGCGGGCGAACAGGTAACATTGCAAACAACAACAGCATACAATGCAACATATCAGTGGCAGGTAAATACCGGTTCTGGTTGGACAAACATTTCCGGTGCAACAAATCAAGCTGTATTATATGATGTTCCAACCGTTCAGGCATATCAATTCAGAGCTCAAATCACGCCTAAGCCAAGTGGAACAGCGATTACATCAAATGTTGTTACTGTTAATGCGATTACATGTTGTGTAGAAGGTGGAGTAGCCACTTCACGTAAAACAATTTATTACGACGATTTCGGAACAGTTGATTTAACTGATGTTACCGGGAAAACTTATAAAGTATGGGATTATTCGAATGTGTTGAATCCAACACTGGTAACAAAAACAACTACAACTCCTTTCAGATGGCAATTGACACCAGCACCATTAGGGGCGACGTTTCAACCTACAGGCCCTTTACAGGATGGGCAGTATACAGTTGCAGGCTATTTAACAGGGTATAATCCTGATAATGGATACCAAGGCGCTAAGCTGGAATGGGCGAATAGGATAGGAGGTCCCAGTCCAGCACCGGAAGTTTCTTTAGACCACTCCGGAACAAAAGCAGGAGCGTGTTTATTCATCAACTGTCCTACGGGAACATTCGGACAAAAATTATATACCCGGACAATATCAAATTTATGTTTTGGTAAACAATTATCTTTTGAATGCTGGATAAATGTATTTACAGATGGACCGGGTTCAGGTTGTTCCTATTATGCACCGGTTAACGTACAAATCAAATTAACGGATGGAAGCAATGCCGCTAACTCTGTTACAGCGAGTGCAACCGCTACAAGACAAGCAGATGGAGGCGGTGTATGGGTAAGAGTTTCAGGTAATATTACCTTAGGGGCTGGTAGTACATCTGTAATCATGGATGTTATCAATAACTCTGCAGAATCTACTTGCGGTAATGACCTCGTGCTCGATGATATTAAGATCATGGCATGTTCTCCTCCACCGTTAAATGTTTATTTTGATATTCCTACACTTGCAACTACGAAAAATGTTTGTACAGCTTCACTTGACTTAGATGTGAAACCTAGTGCTTTGCTGAATGGTTATTACAGCAATAGTGCTCAGTATTTATATCAGTGGACAAAGACACCGAATGATTATACATCATGGAAAAATCTTGCAGTTCCTCAGGCGGGCCAAACATATACAATTCCAAATCCATCACTGAATGCGGCTTATGCAGGGACTGTTGATGGCGATAAAATTTATTTCAGGGTTGTAGCTACAACTGCGGCAGTATTTGCTGCCAATAATAACTTTACGGCACCGAAGTATGCGAATGATAATGATCCATGTAAAAACTACTCTGTATCAGATCCTATTGAGTCTACTGTACAATGTCCCAAGTGCTCTAAACCTACAGCGGTAACAATTACAGTGCCGGCAGCTTCACCAACGACTATTTGCCAAGGTACAGCACAAACTTTGACTGGTTCTGCAACTGTAACGGCAGCATCATTAAATGGTGGTTTTACATATTCCTGGATCAAAACTTTGCCTGCACCTTCTACCGTAAAAGTTACCCCTACGGCGGTAACCATACCGGCTAATGCAGCAACACCGATGCCGAGTTATACAGGCATCACCGGTCTAATCGCAGATGCAGGTACTTACGTACTTCGTGTGGAAGACGGTAACACAGGTAATTCATCCTGTTATACAGAAGCAACGGTAGTGATCAATGTGAGCCCGACTCCAACAATCACCGGTACATTAAGTGTTTGTGAAGGCTTGACAACAGCCTTAACCGGTTCTGGCACAGCAGCAACCACAAACCCATGGGTTTCAGCAACACCAGCTGTTGCGACAGTAAGTTCTACAGGTGTAGTAACAGGTGTTACTGCCGGAACAAGTGTGATCA
>JAGKWN010000071.1 GCA_021151805.1 Cytophagaceae bacterium
GTTGAAAAAGAATAATGATCTGAATTATATGTAAATCCCAGTGATCAGTAGTCAGTGATCAGTTATAAAGAGAAAAGGCGTTCATGAAGATTCATTCATAAACGCCTTTTTCTCTTTATAGTTATTACCTCTATTCATTCAAATGCATTACCAGTAAAGGGATTCTGCTATGGAAAGCCATCTCCCGGGTATTGCTTTTAGAAATCAATTTCTTAAAAAACCCTTTTTCAGCTTTTGCCATGCATATAAGGTCTATATAAAAAGACGTTATATTTTTTTCCAAACCATCAAATACACTTTCGTCGTGAGTAACATTGTAAGAAATGTTATTGTATGACAATTCAGCTGCCGTTAAATCTGCTAGCTGATCCATACGTTCATCCTCTTCTGCGAACTTCTCAGGGTTGGTATTGATATGTGAAACAATGATCTCAGCTTCAAACATGCGGGCAATGACACATATTTTCTCCAGTACTTTTTTATCTCCTTTTTTAAAATCGGTAGCATACAGAATTTTCTTAATGCTTCTGTAACTACACTTAGCAGGAATAACCAATACCGGGCAACTTACATGTTCGAATATGGTAACAGAAGTTGTTCCAAAAAACAAACCATCCAAACCATTGGCACCGCTTGTTCCCGTAACAATCATATCAATTTTGTAATCTTCTACAGCTTGTTTAATATCATCGGCAAGTAAGCCTACCGCTACTTGTTTTTCGCAGGAAATCCCATGCGCTTTAAATGATTTCATAATTTCATCCAGCTTCTGATCAACTTCCGTAGCATTATCAAACATACCGGTATAAATTGTGTCAAGCATTTCATTCGCAACTACAACAAGCTTACTACTATGGAATAAAACAACATGACATTTGATTGTACGGGCGAAGTGTTTCAGGTATTCCACTGCATTTGCAGACACTTCAGAAAAATCGACAGGAATTAAAATGTTTTTCATATTGAAACTGTTTAAAAAGTTAATACTATAAGATACATTATTTTACCATAAACACAAATACATAAATCTTCTTACCGATTCGACACGTTATTGCAACAGAATTTAATTTAACGGAATTTCTGCCGAAGCAACGTTTATTTTTTAAGCGGCAGCCTGCGAGCTAATCGATTGGTAGAAATCACAACCAGTAAAACAACAAATACAGAACTTGCCGGCATGATGATCGCTGCAGCCAGTGGTGTAAACAATCCGTTTACGGCCATCGTGATCACAACGACATTATACAATAACGAAAACAGTAAGGTAGCTTTTACTGCTGTTACAGCACCTTTGCAAAACCGTATGACCCTGCTTAGAAAACTCACTGCCGAAGCATCAAGAATTCCATCGCAGGAAGGAGAAAAATTGTATACATTCTCAGAAACAGAAATCCCTACATCACTTTGTTTTAATGCACCCGCATCATTCAGTCCATCCCCAACCATCAATACCCGTTTACCTGCTTGCTGCAGTTGTTTAATAAAAGAAAGTTTATCTTCCGGTGTCTGATTAAAAAACAGTGCGTCTGGTTCCGGGAATAATGTAGCCAGGTACGCCTGCTCTGAATTATTGTCGCCCGATAAAACATAAATCTTTTTATCGACAGCCAGTTCTTTAACCAACAGATCCAGATCTTCTCTATATACATTTTGAATACTGAAATACCCGCGGTAAACAGAATCAATGGACACATATACGCCCGATGCAATACGCTTTTGATCATCCGGAGCATTGGTAAAGGATGCAGAACCTACACGTACTGCGACACCGCTTACATTTCCTATGAGACCTTTGGAAGCGATTTCATTAAAGTCTGTCAATGAAATTTCTGCTGCAAATTGCTGTAAAAAAGCAGCCAGCTTCACACTCAATGGATGTGTTGAATGTTGCACAAGCGAATAAATCATGG
Source organism: Cytophagaceae bacterium (assembly GCA_021151805.1). Taxonomy (GTDB): domain Bacteria; phylum Bacteroidota; class Bacteroidia; order Cytophagales; family Cytophagaceae; genus Cytophaga. The sequence continues at coordinate 1,911 of JAGKWN010000071.1, forward strand.
ACTTTTCCTTATTGCTTAATGCCTCACCTTCATATTGAATAGCCGCGGCATCAACTTTGGTAATGGTACCTGTTTTATCAAACACAACTGTATCAACGGTAGCCATGTTTTCAACAACATCTGTGCTGCGCAAAAATAAACCTCGTTTAGCCAGCATACGTATAGTATTCCCATAAGCAAATGGAATAGACAAGGCTAACGCACACGGGCACGCTACAATCAACACAGCCGTAAGCGCACTAAATGCTTTATGTACATCAATGAAATACCAATAGCCGAAAGTAGCAATACTGATAATCAATAATGCAATCGTAAAATTCCTGGCAAAAGAGTCTGCCAAAGCTGACACACCAGTCTTAGAAGTTTTCTTTGCAAAAACTTCATCGTTCCATAATTGCAGCAGCTGACTCTGAACAACTTCTTTTTCAATACGAATATGAATCTTTTCTCTTGTCTGCCGACCTCCTGCATAAAGTATTTCTCCGGCAAGTTTTTTTACAGGTGTTGATTCGCCGGTTACAAAACTGTAATCGATATAAGCTACCTCACTCAACAAAACAGCATCTGCAGGAATAATCTCCTGAGAACGAATAATGATCTCATCGCCTTTTACCAGATCCTTTAATAAAACAGCTTGCTGCACTGTATCTATTACGCGCGTTACAGCCACCGGAAAATATGATTGATAATCACGTTCAAAAGACATAGCTTGGTACACCTTTCCTTGATACCATTTACCAATCAATAAAAAAAAGATTAGTCCGGTAAGCGAATCAAAATAACCCGTACCGGTATGTGTAATCACTTCATATACACTGCGTGAGAAAAGAGCTGTCATGCCTATAACAATAGGCAGATCCAGATTAATGAATTTATTTTTTAATGCTGACCATGCTGAAGTGTAAAATTCTGATGCTGCAACAAACAATACTAATGCCCCCAGAACAATGGATATATATCCGAATAAGCCTGCATAGTTTTGTTCCTGTACAATATCCAATCCCAGGTATTCCGGGAAGCTCATCAGCATAATGTTGGACGAACAGAAACCTGCCAATGCAATTTTATAATAAACCGAACGATTTGTTGCAGGATGTTCTTTTTTATTGGTTTTATCCAGTTGAATGCTTGGAGCATACCCCAATGAACTTAGTAACTCCACAATTCTGCGCAACGTGATAACGGATTCCTGATAGGTGATAAAAATTTCTTTTTTAGTAAAGCTCACATCTGAACGCTGAATTCCCGGCTCGATCTTATAAAGTTTTTCAAGCAACCAGAGACAGGAACTGCAGTGGATGGAAGGAATAAAAAAATGAACGGTTGCTATGTCTCCTTCCTTGAAATCAAGAATTGAAGAAACTATTTCTTCATTATCTAAATAAGCATACCGCTCATCCGAACGGAATTTAATTTTAAGTCCGGGCTTTGCATCAATATCATAATACGCGCACAAGTCATTCTCCTGCAAAATTTCATACACAGTCTTACAACCTTCACAACAAAAAACATGTTCACCAATACAAATAGATTGATCAGCACACGAATCGCCGCAATGTTGACAAATTACTTGAGATGAAACAAGTTGATAAGCCATTTTGATAATTATGAATTATGAGTTATGAATTATTAATTATGAATTGAATGCAACTACTTGTCATGACTTAATTCAAACCCTGTTACGGATTATAATTCATAACTCATAATTCATAATTTATAATTACTATCAGTTTTTCATTTTTTGCAGTTTAGGCAAATCAGCAATCGAGATTTTACTGCCAGCTATATTTACCAAACCTTCGTCTTTAAAATCAGACAAGGTACGAATAACGGTCTCTTTCGAAGCGCCTACAATGGCTGCAAGATCATCGCGATAAACAGCCATAGTGAAATCTGTTTTATTTTCTTCTTTATGGAAGTTATTATAAAGCATCAGCAAAGATTCTGCTACACGTTTACGCACGGAATTGTATGCCAATTTCAATAAACGTTCTTCCTTTTCAATTAAGTTATTGGAAAGAAGTTTAATAAATTTTTCTGCAATGGATTTGTTACTGAACAATACTGCAAAGAATTCATCCTTGGGAATCACATGTATCTCCGAATCTTCCAATGCCATAGCAGACTCTGTGTGTTCACTATCTTCAAGCAGATTCATGTAACCCAGAAAATCTTCATCTTTATATAAACCTGTAATCAATTCACGGCCTTCTTCATTTGTCTTGAATGTTTTCACTTTCCCGCTGACAATAAAAAATAATGAATTGGCTTTATTTCCTTCGGAATAAAGCAATTGTTTTTTCTTGAACCGGCTTACTTTCCGGTGATCGGAGATCAGCTTTTCCAGACCTTCTGCTCCTCTTGCTTCCATCACAAGAGAATTAATATAATTCAGATCGGCTCCGGCATTTGCACGTATCAATTCATGTTTACGCAAGCGAATTTCTACTGCATCCAGCAATTCCACATCATCAAACGGTTTGGTCAGGTAATCATCTGCACCCAGATTCATTCCTTTGCGGATGTCGCTTTTCTCAGTTTTAGCCGTTAGAAAAATAAACGGAATAGAAGCTGTATCATCAGATTTTGCCAATAGATGCAATACGCCATATCCATCAAGTTCAGGCATCATCACATCACAGATAATCAAATCAGGAATAGCACGTTTGGCTTGTTCAACACCTTGCTTGCCATTGGCTGCTGTCAATACTCTGTAGTTGGCCAGTTCCAATATTTCAGCAATATTTTCTCTAACCTCAAGATTGTCTTCTATAACTAAAATAGACTTCATCAGACACTATTATTTAAATTGGAATCTGAACGGTGAATGTTGTTCCTTCAGATTGTTTACTTTGAAATTCGATCCTGCCTCTGAGCAGGTCCAGATATTTTTTAACAATATTCAATCCTAAGCCTGTACCCGGTATATTTGCTGCATTGTGAGCCCTGAAGAACCTGCTGAATAAATAATCATGATCTTCCTCAGGAATACCAATTCCCTGGTCTTTGATCTCAATAGTCAGCACATCATTTTCAATATACGTCCGTACAAAAATAAGCTTACCTTCTTCCGAATACTTGATTGCATTTGAAATCAGATTGATCATGATATTACGAACCAGATTTTTATCCAGAAATACTTTCTGAATATCTTGCACAGCATCAACCTTTATTTCCTGCCCCTCTTTCAGAATGCTGTTCATCTCATCAATAACCTCATCACACAATTCATTGATTGAAAATTCAATGGGATCATTCATCACATGTCCTTCTTCCAGCCTGCTCAACGAAAGGAAATCATTCAGTATACCTGTTAAATTGTTTACCGATGATTTAATACGATTCACGTGCTTCAGCCTTTTTTCTTCATCTTTCGGATCATTGTAACGCGAGATCAGCGAAACCGAAGAAAGAATTGTGCTCAGCGGCGTGCGGAATTCATGTGAAGCCATTGTCACAAAACGGGATTTCAATTCACTCAGGTCACGTTCCTTTGCCAACGCATCTTTTACTTCACGCAACTCCGAAATGTCGTGTACAACTCCAGTAAAAATTTTCTTATTCTCAAGAATAACTTCACTGATACTTAGTAAAAACGGAAACATAGTTCCGTTCTTACGTCTGCCTATAACTTCCCGCCCTTTGCCAATAATCTTGCCTTTACCCGTCGCGTGATAATTACCAATGTATTTATCATGGTTGCTGCGATCAGGTTCCGGCATCAGAATTTTGATATTCTCCCCGATCACCTCTTCCTTGTCGTAGCCAAACATTCTCAGGGCAGACGGGTTTACCGATTCAATCACTCCGCGCTCGTCAATGGTAATAATACCATCTACGGCATTGTCAATAATAGCTTGATACCGGGACTCAAGGTCGAGTCTCGATGTGGATTTAATAGGCATATATGATTCTTCTCTATAAGTCACTATAAATCTACAAATTAAATCAAAGGTTGTTCAGCATAATTGAAATACAGATTCAAAAATCGACATTCAAAAAAGCAATAAATATGATAAGTATCACATAATCGTCTGATTTCGATCAAAATAATGACATTTCAGGTGTTGATAAATTGATTCAGTAGGGCTTCCTCGAGAAATGAGTGTGTTAAACATCTTTTTCAAATCACATCCAACATAAAAACATGCGTGGAAAAGTCATGTGGTCATACTATCTTATTCGCACAATATTCCGTATTTTTGCCCTCTGAAACATTGAATAATATACATGCGCATTTCTTATAATTGGCTGAAAGACTATATAGATTTAACTGAATCTCCTGACGAAATAGCAAGACTCTTAACTCATTCGGGACTTGAAGTAGAAAAGGTAGAAAAATATGAAAGCATTAAAGGTGGTCTGGAGCATGTTGTCATTGGCAAGGTATTAACCTGCGAACAGCATCCAAACGCAGACCGCCTGCGCAAAACAACGGTAGATGTTGGCGCAGAAACGCCATTAAATATTGTTTGCGGCGCACCTAACGTAGCAGCCGGACAAACAGTAGTTGTTGCCACCATTGGTGCAACGCTTTACCCAATCGAAGGCGAATCATTCACGATTCAGAAATCCAAAATCCGCGGTGAAGTATCTGAAGGGATGCTGTGCGCCGAAGATGAGCTGGGCATGGGCAAATCTCATGACGGCATCATTGTTATTGAAAAGGAAATCAAACCGGGAACTTCTGCCAAAGATTATTTCAATATTGAAGTAGATTCTATTTTCGAGATCGGATTAACGCCGAACCGTGCAGATGCAGCTTCACACCTGGGTGTAGCGCGCGACCTGCGTGCCTTATTAAACAGAAATTTAAAGAAAGTAGATCTGAAGAATTTTCAGCCGGGCTTTAAAGCAAGCGGTATCACCGTAAAAGTTGAAAATACAAAAGGTTGTCCGAGATATACAGGTTTAAGCATCACCAATGTTAAAATAGCTGAATCTCCGGAATGGCTGAAAACACGCCTGCGCTCCATTGGTCTGAATCCGATCAACAACGTGGTAGACTGCACCAACTATGTGATGCATAGCCTGGGCCAGCCACTGCATGCCTTTGACCAGGATGAGATCAAAGGCGGAACGGTCATTGTAAAAAATCTTCCTGCCAATACCGAATTCATTACCCTTGACGGAGTAAAGCGTAAATTACTGGATACTGATTTGATGATCTGCAACAGCTCTGAACCTATGTGTTTAGCGGGTGTATTCGGCGGTCTGGATTCCGGAGTAAAAAACAACACCCGTCATATCTTCCTTGAAGCTGCATACTTCAGTCCGGAAACCGTGCGTACTTCATCCATGAAGCATGGCCTAAAAACGGATTCATCCTTCCGTTTTGAACGTGGTACCGATCCGAACATGCCGAAAGTAGCCCTGCGCAAGGCCGCAGCATTGATCGCTGAAATTGCGGGCGGCGAAATTTCTTCAGACATTATTGATACACATACAGAGACATTCCCTCCGTTCAGAATTGAAACTACGCACCAGCGTATCTGCAAACTGATCGGCAAGGAAATTCCTGCCGACCGTGTGCTGGAGATCATCGCCTTACTGGATATCAAACTTGCTTTCAGAAATGGGGATTTATTAGTATTGGACATTCCGCCATTCCGCGTGGATGTGCAGCGCGAAGCGGATCTTGTGGAAGAAGTATTGCGTATCTACGGCTACGACAATATTGAACTGAGTGATCACCTGAGTTCTGAATTCTTATCAGAATTTCCAGCAAAAGATTCAGACCATATCCATCACCTGATCGACCAAACATTGATCGGAAAAGGCTTCCAGGAGATTCTTACGAATTCTTTGACAAAAGCATCTTACAACGAACTGTTGTCGAACCAGGCAGACGCAGTACCAATCCTGAATAAACTAAGTGAAGAGCTGGCATTCATGCGCTCTTCACTTGCATTTACAGGCCTTGAGACCATTGCATATAACATCAACCGCAGACAAAAAAACCTAAAATTATTTGAATGGGGTAAAGTATATTTCAAACGCGGAACAAAATATATTGAGAACAACAAGCTATCGGTTTTCATTACTGGTAATCAACATGCGGAAAGCTGGAACATCCCATCCAAAGCAGTTGATTTTTTTGATATGAAAAATACCGTTGTTCAGATTCTTGAAAAATTAAACATACCTGTAACCCAGGTGCAGGAGATCACAGCAAACCCGGTATTCTCCAAAGGGGTGATTTATAAAAACGGAGGCAAGGAACTTGTCAAATTCGGTTACGTATCTGCTGCAGCACTAAAAGCAACAGATGTAAAACAGGAAGTACTTTTTGCTGATTTCGATGCAGATCTGCTGCTTGAATTTTACTCGAATAAGAGTAAGTACAAGGAAATTCCGAAGTTCCCGGAAGTACGCAGAGATTTATCATTGGTACTCGATGCTTCAGTAACATTTGAACAGATCAAGGAACTGGCCTTAAAAACTGAACGTAAGCTACTGACAGACGTCAACGTATTTGATGTGTACGAAGGGAAGCACATTGAAGCAGGCAAAAAATCCTATTCATTGAGCTTCACGCTTCTAGATAAGGAACAAACCCTTACAGATCAGGCAATTGAATCAACGATGAATAAGTTGATGCAAACATTTGAAAAAGAATTAAATACTATAATCCGTAAATAATGTATTCAGCAGCTTCCCTGTTAAACAGTCACGTATTCGATGTTTCACTTATATATGTGTCTGTTCATAGGATAACTCCTGAAAAATGACTAATTTGAAGTATGACTGGATCGAAAGACCTTTTACTGCGTTTGGAAGCACTTGAAGCGAAAGCTTTAAAGCTTGCACTTGCACATAAAGAGCTTTCGGTATCTTACAAAGAGCTGCAATCTGAAAATCTGAGACTCAAAAATCAGATTCTTTTGAAAGAAGAAGAAGTAAGAAACTTTCATAATCAAGAGAAAATAAGTAAAATTGTAACATCAATCGCAGATGATACTTATCGAAAGACTGAGCTAAAGCTCAAAATCAATGAGTATATCAAAGAGATTGACAAATGCATTGCCTTTATCAAAGAATAAAACTGATTTAATCCCCTGTATATGGGAGAGTTATCAATAAAAATCAGGATTAGTGATCGCGACTACCCAATGCGCGTGGATTCTTCTGAAGAAGAACGGATTCGTGTGGCCGGGAAATTAATAAATGAAAAGCTCAAGCATTTCCGTGAGCAATTTGGAATTGACGACAAACAGGATTTATTATCCATGACTGTATTTGATGCTGTAATGGACAAATTAAAATCAGATCAACTCACTACGGATAATGAATCTATCGTTCAGTATAAGATAGAGCACATAGATCGCATTCTTTCAGAGGCTTTAGCGTATTAAGCTAAGCATTTTTGCATTTGTCACCCTCCTTTACCTGTATCTGCTGCGGTTGAGTTAAACCCCAATTAACCAAACACATGCTTGAATTAGTAATTTATATTCTTGTCGCATCGGTTGTATCAATCGGTATAGGCATATTTGCAGGAAAGGCCATTTTCCAGAAAGATTTTTCAAAACACGAGGCTGAAGCAAAAGAAAAAGCCAGCTTAATCTTAAAAGAAGCCGAACTAAAAGCTGAAACAGTTAAAAGAGACAAGCAGCTGGAAGCAAAAGAGCATTTCTTAAAGCTTAAGACTGAATTTGAAGAAGATTCCAACAAGAAGAAAAACATCATCATCCAGAACGAACAAAAGATCAAACAGCGCGAGCAGACGATTTCAAAACAAATTGAAACAAATACCCGTCGTGAAGCTGAACTTGATTCGTTACGCGAAAACCTTTCTTCTCAATTAGAGATTTTGAACAAGCGTAAGGAGGAACTGGAAAAACTGAGACATTCTCAAATTGATAAGCTGGAAAAAATAGCTGGTCTTACTGGTGAGGAAGCTAAAGCGCAATTGATGGAAACCATCAAAGAAGAAGCACGTTCTGAAGCATCTTCTTATATCAAGCGCATCACAGACGAGGCTAAAATGACAGCCACAAAAGATGCAAAGAAAATCGTTATTGAAACACTACAGCGCACCGCTACTGAAAATGCAGTTGAGAACTGCGTTTCGATCTTCAATATTGAAAGCGATGATATCAAAGGAAAGATCATTGGCCGTGAAGGTAGAAACATACGTGCGCTGGAAGCTGCAACTGGTGTAGAGATTATCGTAGACGATACTCCGGAAGCGATCATCATCTCCGGCTTTGATCCGGTACGCAGAGAAGTAGCGCGTTTATCACTGCACCGCTTGGTACAGGACGGACGTATTCACCCGGCGCGTATTGAAGAGGTGGTTACAAAAACAGCTAAACACTTAGACGAAGAAATTATTGAGATCGGCGAACGTACAGCCATCGATTTAGGTATTCATGGTTTGCATCCTGAACTGATCCGTTTGGTTGGTCGTATGCGTTTCCGTTCTTCTTACGGACAAAATTTATTACAGCACTCCAGAGAGGTTGCGAAACTTTGCGCAACGATGGCTTCTGAACTTGGCTTGAATGCTAAGGTTGCGAAGCGTGCCGGTTTACTGCATGATATTGGAAAAGTATATCCGGATGAGCCTGAATTGCCGCACGCAATCTTAGGTATGGAGCTTGCTAAAAAATACAAAGAGTCACCGGAGATCTGTAATGCGATCGGTGCGCACCACGATGAGATTGAAATGACTGGTTTAATCTCTCCTATTGTTCAGATCTGTGATGCAATCAGCGGTGCACGCCCTGGCGCCCGTCGTGAGGTGATGGAGCAGTATATCAAACGTCTGAAAGATCTTGAACTATTGGCGCTGTCTTTTGAAGGTGTATTGAAATGCTACGCAATACAGGCTGGAAGAGAGCTGCGTATCATGGTTGATGCGGAGAATGTATCGGATGATAAAGCAGGTATCCTATCTTTCGATATTGCACAGAAGATTGAAAAAGAAATGCAATATCCGGGACAGATTAAAGTAACAGTGATCCGCGAAATGCGTGCGGTGAACTTCGCAAAATAATAAAGCAGTATTCCCGTATTGCTTAATGAAGAGAGTCCCGTCCCGATAGCTATCGGGACGGGACTTTTCTTTTGTCTGAACGATGATTTGTTTGATTGGAATAATTATGTTATTTCTTATCCCCGTGACCTGTGGCCCCACAGCTTTTAACTCACTTGTTGAAACAGTTTGAACCTAGACTTAATGCAGCGGTTCGACGCAGCAAATAGTGACCTTATTTTCCTGCAGTCTTTGACTGCATTTGATCCTTAACAATTATAATAACTCCCTATATCTTATCACCACGAATAAATTCTTAACACTCCTATATTTTATAGTATTATTTTATGTAAATTTATTTATACATTTTATAAAAATAATTTTCCATACTATGAAGAAAGTTTTACTTGGAGCATTTTTACTGTTTTCGGCTTCAGCATTTGGCCAAGCGCCCGTAAATGACGAGTGTACTAAAGCTACAAATTTAAGCCTTTATACAACATGCTTGGGGATGACAGGCACATTAAAAAATGCTACGACATCTACATCAGAATTATCTACCTGCTCCAATTACAACGATGTATTTTATACATTTACAGCAGGCGCTAATCCTGTTACAATTAAAGTAACCCCTGTAGCTAATCTTGATGCAGTACTTACTGTGTATAGTATATGTGGAGGAAGCGCGATTTCATGCGTGGATAATGGCAGCAATGGAGCCGTAGAGACACTGGATGTGAATCCACCTGCCTCCGGACAGAAATACTTTATTAAGGTTAGCAGTAAACTTGCGGCACCAACAGCCTATAATTTTGACGTATGTATACAGGACAATCCGCCTCCAGCCAATGATAATTGTTCAAATCCAACAGGGTTAAGTATCGATGAATATTGTTCAGGATTAAGCGGTTCACTTAAATATGCAGCAACAAGCACAACCGGATGTGCAGGATACAAAGATCTATATTACAAATTCAAACCTAGCGTTTCTGATGTTAAATTAAGAGTAATTCCTGAAGCTGGTTTAAATACAACCGTTAGTGTATTCACAGATTGTGCAAATCCGAATCCGACAGACCTATGTGTAAATAATGGCGGAGCAGGAGTTCAAGATGTAGTATATTTAACAGATTTGGATACGTGGAAAAACTACTACATAAAGGTAAGTAGCGCTGATGCAGCACCTACGGCATTCAACTTTAATATTTGTCTAATAGAAGGGACAAATGATGACAAGGAATTTGCAACAGAACTTTCAGGTTTTGCAGGCTGGTGCGACAACAACATTAACCTGACGACTGCAACACAAACACCAGGTTTACTAAGCTGCGACAATAATTCTGACCCGCAATTCAATTTCAAATATGACAGATGGTATAAGTTTGTAGCAACAAATACTACCTATACCATTTCAGCAAGCAGAAAATTAAGTAATTCTTACGGCGTTGAATTAACTTCTGCATCAGGCGTATCTATGCTATGTAAAAAAGCTGCTGTAGATGCAAACAGTAGTTCTATTGCTGCGGTAGTAAACGCATCAGTAAATACATTAACCATAGGTGATACATACTATTTACGTATTGCTTACGATGGCTTAGGAAACTACAATGAAATATTCAAACTTTGTGCAACTCCGGCCCCCCTCCCCCCGTCCGCTACAGAATGCAGTGCGGCTCCCGAATTAACCATTGATGGTACGGCATTGAATGGCTCACTTCAAAATGGCAGAGTCTTCACTACGACTACAACCTGTAAGACCTATACCAGTACATTGTATAAATTTACTGCAGAAACTGCAAATACAACTATTACGGTGACACCTGTCTCCAATCTTGATGTAGTAGTTAGTTTATATAATACCTGCGGAGGTACATTAGTGAAATGTATAAACGCAAAATCAACAGGTGAAGCAGAAACATTGTCACTAACCAACCTAACTCCCAATCAGCAATATTTCATTCAGGTGGGAAATGCAGGAGCTGTTCCCAATTCAGGAGCACTGCCAACATTTACAATAAAAGCTGAAAATATAACAATAACACCGACAGGTCTTACAGCATCTGAATCAGAACAGTTGAATATTTTCCCTAATCCTGCTTCTGGAACGCTTACGGTAAAAACTTCTTTAAGCGGAAATAAAAATGCAGAATTAGTTTCCTTAAACGGACTTTCATTTCTGCAAACAAACTTCAGCGAGTCAGAATATAAACTGAATATTGAATCTGTTCCACAGGGCTTCTACCTGCTCAGACTTTCAGATGAGAATGGCAATTACATTATTCGCAAAATCAGCATAGTAAAATAACAAACTATATTACTTAAAAAAGAGAGTCCCGGTGTATGCCGGGACTCTCTTTTTTATTAAGCAGTCTTAACTGTGATTTATTTGATTAAGTAATTATGTGATCCCGCTTCGCTAAGACTAGCAGCAGAGAAGTATTTCTTTCAATGGAATATGATCGACTACGTTATTGCCATATTTTGCAACCAGAATTTTTCTGTCCTGATCAATAATAAAATCTGCAGGTATCTGATGAAATTGCCCTTCAACTTTTCCACCTGGTTTAAAGCCGGCTTGTATACTTTGCAAAACTCTCTTTACACCTTTTACATTCATTGTTTTCACCATTTTTACCCAGGAAGGTTTCACATCATATAAATCATACAAAGTTCTGTCAGGGTCTGCTATGATTGTAAAGTCAAAATGAATTTTGTCAACGATATTTATTTTTAAGCTTTCAGGTTGAGATTGAAAAATTGCAATTACTTCGATGTTCTGCTCTTTAAACGTTTTCTTTTCGCGCATTATTTCAACCATCCGCAGCTGAAAAACGGCGCACTCTGCGTATCGAAAAAAACTCAATAAAATCTTTTCATTTTTGATTTGTGTTAAATCAATTGTATTTCCCCAGATATCGTTGACTTTAAACGCTGGTGCTGTTTCCCCTTTTAATAATTGCATACTTCTTTTTTTAATGTTTATGCAAATTGATCACAGGAAACAAAAAAGTACTTGATTCAAATCAAGAAATTCTGGCTCTGATCCGGCTCAATGTTTCCGGTGTCATCATCAAATAGGAAGCAATCAATTTCAGAGGAATTGCATTGATTAAGTGACCGCTTCTTTGCTGAAACACTTCGTATCTAGCTTGTGGACTCAGTGTAATTAATTCAATCTGTCGTTGGATATGCCCAGCAAGTGTTAATTCAATCATTGTCTGATACCATGCTGAAATTTCTTTATTGGAATGAATCAATTCACGAATGCGTTGTTTGGGAACGCACCAAACTTCAGAATCTAAAACGGACTCAATACTCAACAAAGATGGTTTGCCGGTAACGAAAGATTGAAAGCTCGTAATGAATGTGTCTGAATAACCGAAGCCAACATTTTTTTCTTCTCCCTGGCTATCTATTACAAAAAGTCTTACACACCCCTTAGCTATAAAATACAAATTTGAATCCTGTTGATTAAAATGAACCAATGATTCTTTCGGTTTTAACAACCTGACAGTTTCCCACGCATTTAGTAGCTCGTTTATAGACGATTTACTTAAGCGTTCAAATCCAGAAAGTTTCATTTCTAATGCTGTCATATGAATTTATCTTCTTACATGGCATACACTGCAAAATCAATCACTAAAGATTATCTTGGATTTTTCATGATAATAACGTTGTATGTGTTTTATGCATGTATTACCTACTAGGGATTAGTTTTCTTTACCTCAATATCAAGGCGGGCTTTTAATCTATTATATTCTGCATCACCAGATTTTCCGTTTTCATCAACATCAAAATGATTTATGAGCCCCCACTCAATATGACCTAAAATACTTCTCCTTTGATCTTTGTTTTCTATTTGGGTCAGTTGATCACAAACCAAGTCTGTATGACAAATAAAACAATCACCTATTGTAAAAGAAGGTATTTCATTCGCAGAACCTTTATCAGCCAACATTGTAAAAAAGAAAAGTTGAAGAACTTTAACATCTTTTGTTGAACAAAAATATGCAGGTAAAACAGTAAGAACCGGATCATACTTTGTATCGTTATGAAACTCCAACTCTCTAACTGTTTTTCGGTAAGCAAGGCTATCTTTCGATTTCCAGGCAGTTTGAAAATTGTTTGCTAAAATCCTTTGTTTGTCAAGTGTTTTTGTGATAAGATCTTTTTGCTTCTTAGAATCAAGTTTCCCCACTTCCTTAATTCTACTCTTGTGAACAAAGCCTTCTATTTGCCTGCCTTTCCAAGCTTTTACTTTTAACCAATCAGAAGTAGAGAATTGAAAATAGAAAAAATCATCTGTAAAAAGCGTGTCAACAACTTTGAAGTCTTTACCCTGGCCGCTACGAACGTATGTATAACCATCCGGATCGTTAATAATTGCAAGTCTATCCTCTGCCCAAAGTGTTAGTACACAGAAAAAAGTCAAAACTATTAATATGTATCTTTTAATTATTACTATTTCAATTTTACATAAACGACACTGATGTGATTTACAGTAACATTTAAATATAAGTGTTTAAAAGAATCAATTATATAAATTGGGTATAATTTGATAAAATTCCGTCCCTAGCCCTTCACTAGTAACAGAATCTTTCCATTGCAATGCCAGTCAAATAATGATATTTTTACACCAAATTCTTAATCATACCATTTGACACTACAGTATATGGAAATTTTCTTAAGCATTCTTGCCACTTTACTTTGTATGCCATGGCCTGCTATGGTAATGATGTCGCCCATGATGATCGCTGCTCCGGGCTTTGCCACCAAAAAATCTTCCATACTGTTAGCAATGGTATTTTTTATTTACCCTGCATTCGTTTTCATCTTGTTGTATATAATTGGTTTTTCATTTTATGGTCTTGATCCACTCTGGTGGGCTGCTGCCTTTTTGCTTGCCGGTTCACTGGTATCTTTTTTATACAAACTTCCGCTGCAACTATACAATCTATTCCGCGGCATTTCCAACTACGACTATTTCATGCACAAAGATTGTGTATACCTGAATGGCGAACAGATACGGGGTGCAGATGCTAAAACGTTCACACATTACAACAACCGCGGCTATTACAGCAAGGATCAAAATCATGTATACTATTCAACCAGGAAAATAAAAGATGCCGATGCTGCCACATTCGGCCCGCTTACAAACGATAGCACCAATAGTTACTGGCACGACAAGCAGCATGCATATTTTACATGGAAGCGTATCACAGGTGCTGATGGCGCCAGCTTTGAATACGCAGGCCACCAGTATGCATACGACAAAAATCATGTCTTTTACCATGATCAATTATTATCAAACGCTGACCGAAAAACATTTACTCCTCTTGCTGATTTTATCGGCAAAGATGCGCAGCATGTATTTGTATCCTCTCATCAGGTAACTAATGTCATGAAGCCGGCGGAGTTTGAAGTTGTATGGATCAATGAAGAATTATTCGGCAGGGACAAACAGCAGATTTATGCGCTTCGGTATACAATGCCACATCCCCTACTTCCCTTTCCCGGTGCAGATCCGGAAACATTTGAAGTGGTAGGAAACTCCTATGCAAAGGATAAAAAACACGTATATTATTATAGTTACCACATTAAAGAAATACGTGTTTTAAAGGATGCCAATCCAGAAACATTTACTCTTTACTACGATCATATCAGAAACACAGATTCAAGCGATGGTGAACGGTATTACAAGGCCGGCTTATTGCATATTGAATAAAAGGGTGCACAATGGCTTCGTACTGCTTAATAAAATAAGGTCGTAATGCAGTACGAAGCTCAAAATTATCTATCCCTCAGAAAAATATAGTGGCACCAGATTTTTAATTTTTTCCAGGGTTTCTGTTACAGACAATTCACTCGCACCTCCGGCGGCATTTGCATGGCCGCCTCCATTAAAATGTTCTGTTGCCATAACGTTCACCGGATTTTCTTTCCCTTTAGAACGAAACGATATTTTCATCATGCCATCGCGTTCCGAAAATACAATTGCCGCCTTCATCCCTTTAATAGACAAGGCAAGATTAGCCAGATTATCGGTATCTCCTTTTTTATACTGATATTTTTCAAGTTCTTCTTTCGTTAAGGAAATAATCGCAACTTTATAAGGATCCATAATTTCCATCTTTTCACTCATAGCATACCCTTGCAGACGCAAACGATTAACCGTATTGGTATCGTTCAATGCTTCATGAATGAGATGATGCTGTACACCTGCGGACAGTAATTTCGCCAATAACTCATGTGTGCGCGGCTGCACAGAAGAGAACCGAAAACTTCCGGTATCTGTTAAGATTCCTACATATAATGGGGTACCTATTTTCGCATCAAGTAAATCTCCATGTCCCGACTGCTCTATTAATTCTATAATCAATTGTGCGGTAGACGAAGCAGCGGTTTCTGAAACGACAATTGTTGGAAATTCCTGTGGATTCAAATGATGATCGATCATTATTTTTTTGCACGTCGCAGCTTCCAATAAAGCCTGCATCTCCGGACCTACCCGATCGGTGGCATTGTAATCCAGACAAAAGATCAAATCAGCTTGCTGAAATACTGCAGTTACTTTCTCCGGTTCATCTGTCATAAGCATGATTGAAGACAGATCAAGTATATCTAAAAAATCCGGTGCTTTATCCGGATGACATACAATAGCTTTTTTACCAAGTTTCTCTATGAAGTACAACAAACCCAACGAACTACCTACAGAATCACCATCGGCAGACTTGTGTGAAGTAATTACAATATTTGTTGCTTGAAGTATTTCGGATTCAATTTGTTTGTAACGATTCATTCTATTTTAATTCAGAATTCTTTTTAAACAACTGAAAAATCAGTTATTCTATAAAGATCGGTCCTTTAATTCACAAAACAAGAATGTTTATTAAAAACTTAGCAATCATGGTGTTCTTCACCAAAAGCAAGGTCTTTCTTTATCAATTGTTTTAACGCATTGGGATAGGTATCAAAACAATGACATTTCCCCGACAGGATGCTATAATGGTTTACGCCTTTTTCTAAAACCAATTCCAGACTACCACTGCCGCCTCCTTTAGCAGGCAATACATTTTGAATAATCAATGATTTTATTTCTTCCTGATCGTACACCTGCGAAAAATTGCCACATGCAAATCCAATTTTACGATTCACATCGTCTCTCCACACAACGGTTTTATTCTGAAATTGATCTGTTATTTTTTGAGGCCTGCGCTTTACTTTTTCATTGCTTTTATAATCGCTTGGCATATAAATCTTTCCGGGAAAAATTAAAAAATCACTCACCACCAATTCTGATTCATATTCTGCATCTATCAGCAATGCAGGGTAATCTCTTAAATTTTTTATAGCAAATGAAGTATACCCGCAGTCAAAGTGCCAGTCACTGTTGTATGTATAGCAGATTGATATGCTTATCCCATTTGCATTGAAATAAATATTCTTTTGATCGGCTCTTTCATATCCGGTCCGATTCGGATCTAAGCCTAAATCCCGAACCAATACATGCTTCAAGTCTGTATAACTTGTATCCGTAGCAGCTGCATTAAAGCATTGTTCAAAAAACTCCGACACAGGAGCGTCTTTACGCACCCGATCAAAGTAAGAATAAAAATTCATCAATTGAATATTTCCGAAACGAACAGGATACTTAAACGTCAACAACTGCTGTCCGTACGGAGACTTTTCAAATACAACGGAAGTATTATTTTCAACTGTCTCGTATGTTGTCTTCCATGAAATAAATTCCCGTTCGGGCGATTGAATCTCGAATCCCTGATCATAATCATTAAAATCTCCATTGAGTATAGAATACGTAGGTTCGTAAATCCTTCTCCATATCTCTTTTTTCAGCACTTCTTTTTTATAAATACTTTCAAAGAAAACAGCATCATTAAATGAAAATTTAGCACTAAGTACTTCGTATACATTTTTAAACCCAGTATAATGCACCGGAATATAATGTTGATGATGATCAAATAAAAATAAGAAAACCTGGTTGCTGGAATTTACCGTAACGTATGCATATTGCAGGTTATCGATACAAACCTCACTGCTATAGATTCCATAATTTCCTTCACAACTTATTTTATTTCCAATTATCCTAAGAGAACCGTCACCGCTTTCTTCCGGAAAAATAGTAGCTCCTGCTTTCATATTATTTCAAAATAAACAATTTGAATCCGATTTCATTTATATTATAACATAGCTTCAATCTCAGTACTATTTTATTCATCCACACCAACTTTAATTGTACCGGACGGAACACCGCAATCAATAATCTTTGTAATAACAGGCTCTTGAGACTTGGACAGATCAAGAATGATTAAAGGATACTTTCCACCATAGGTCCACGCATAACACAACACATAATTACCAAACGCTGTAAGTCTTGTTAAGTTAAGGGTTTCATCTATTTCATCCAGACAGAAGCCATAAAGAACAGTATCCAATTTCGCATCTGCAACAATGATCCTATATCGATCCATGGCCAACACACATTGACTTGTAGCAGCGTGGACTCGATTTAATACAGACTGTTCCTTATAATTTAATGTAAAAATTATTTTAGGATCAACCACTACGACTGGCTTGCCAGCCAAAAAATCAATTACATAAGGTTCACCAGATGTAAGAATACCAAGTACATATTGACCTACTTTCACCATCTTCTTTGGGGCAGCATTTATAGAAATAAATGAGGTTTCATATATAAATTCAGGTTCAGGTTCAACAATTCCTTTTTCTTCAATTTTATTCCCTAATTTAAACCAACGAATACGCTCTTCCTCCTGCGTTAAAAACAAGTCATCATCGATAATCGTGATATTGGAATACCAGGGCCTTCTGGTAGAAGGTTCTATATGAACAGCAACTGTTTCAATCTCATCCAGGCCTAATGACAATACATAAAATCCGTAAGAAACAATATTGCAGGCATATAGTTTATCATTATTAATTGCGAAACCACCTGCTTTATCAAATGTTTTGCTGATTACCAATGCTTCTTCCAGGATATCAATTTTCCAAAGCTTTGATCCCGTCTTCCTATTCGCTAATACATTATTGTTATAAACCTCTTCAGACTCTTCATTCTCTTCTGTGATCTCAATTGCAAAAGGTTTAGTTGAAACGTACATACTGTTCTTATGTATTTCAATCTGAACTGCAACAGCATTCAATTCTACAGAAAGGATTTTATTTGAATTCAAATAAACCGCAGACACAACTCCATTCTCCTGGGCTACAACAACCTTTTCACTGTCCAACACTTCAGCAAGGGGCTGACTTTCATTCACCAATTTCATTACTTCCATCTCCTTCATCTATTTATTTAGATTCTAAAAACCATTTAAAACAATTTGTAAATGTTACTAAAAGAAATCACACCTGCCAGTACTTTCCCACATATATTCTTCACTCTCAGACTAAATCATTTTCTCTTACCGTTCACATGTCAAAACCTACCGTTAAATAAATAGGTACTTTTCAAAACTAAGTTTTCATTAATTTGATCACAATTAGAATAGACTATAAATG